>CAVGSO010000001.1:0-131406 GCA_963631875.1 Firmicutes bacterium CAG:341
AGTTGGAGAACGAAGAATGGCAAGGCTGATCGTCAAAAGTCCGTACATCAAGTGCGGCGGTGGCCAAAATGCCAGTGGCTACCTGCAATACATTGCCACTCGTGAGCGCGTGGAGATCGTCCCGGATGACCGTCCGCCTACGCGAAAGCAGGAGCAACTCATCCAAAAACTGGTGAAGGATTTTCCTGACACAAAAGAGTTGCTGGAGTACGAGGACTACAAAAATGCCCCCACAAAAGCCAACGCCTCATCCTTTATCACGCTGGCGCTGGAGCAAAACTGGAACCGTGTGCAGTCCACCGAGGGCTACGCCAAGTACATCGCCACCCGGCCCAGAGCCGAGCGACTGGGCAGTCACGGTCTGTTCGGCGACGCGGATCATGTGTCGCTGGACACGGCCATGAACGAGCTGGAGCACTACACCGGCAACGTGTGGACGCACATCATTTCCCTGAAACGTGAGGACACCGCACGGCTGGGCTACGACAACGCGGCAGCATGGCGCACATTGCTGCGGACGCACCGCAACGACATCGCTGCCGCTATGAACATCAAGCCGGAGGACTTCCGCTGGTACGCCGCTTTCCATAATGAGGGTAATCATCCCCATGTTCACATGATGGCGTGGTCAGCAACGCCGGGGCAGGCATACTTGAATAAGGATGGTATCCGCCAGATCAAGTCCACACTGACCAACCAGATATTCCAACAGGAGCTACTGCATCTCTACGAGGAGAAAAGTACTTCCCGTGACGAATTGGTACGTCAGACCCGGCAGGCCATGCTGGAACTGGCCCAGCGTATGCGTGACGGTCTCTGTATCTGCCCGACTGCGGAGCAAAAGCTTTGGGAGCTGTCACAAAAGCTAAGTGACGTGCAGGGGAAGAAGGTCTATGGCTACCTGCCGAAGCCGCTGAAACAGTTGACGGACGAGGTGGTAGATGCCATGGAGAGGTTGCCCACGGTCAACGAGTGCTACCAGCAGTGGTGGGAGCTGCAATGTCAGCTCAACGATTACTATTCTGAACAGCAGCGGCAGCGCCCGCCGCTGTCACAGCAGAAGGAGTTCCGTCAGATCAAGAACGCAGTCATAAAAGAAGCAGAACACATCCGCCAAGGCCGTGTGTCCTTTGAGGACACACGGCAATGCAACAAGAGGATGAGCAACCGAATGACCGCAGTATGTCTTACGACTGCTGGGAGCTGCGGGAAATTATTGCTGACGAAAGCACACCGCTGGAGGAACGGGACAAAGCCGCTGCGGAGCTGGAGCAGATAGCCCACCAAGGCGACCCTCACGCGCAATATATCATGGGACTACTGTACCGTGACGGCGGTCTGTTGGTACCGGACACAGAGCAGGCAAAGCGCTGGCTAGAGTTGTCCGCGCAGGAATTACCCGATGCTCAATACGTTTTGGGAAAGCTGTTTCTTTCGGATGATCCAGATATTCATGATCCTGCGGAAGGTCTCTACCGGCTGCAACAGGCGGCAGACAGCGGCCATGAGTACGCCGCCTACCGCTTGGGCAAGGAGTATCTGACCGGCGAGAATGTTCCCAAAGACACCACACGAGCGGCAACGTACTTGCGGCAGGCAGCGGAGCGGGCCAATCCCTACGCACAGTATCTGCTGGGAAAGCTCTGCCTCATGGGTGAGGGCGTTCCAAAAGATAAGGATGCCGCACAATACTGGTTTTCCGTGGCGGAGAAGAATGGCCATGCCTACGCCGGATATTTCCTCGACCGCATGGAGCGGCAGGAGGACTTGCCGCCGCCCAATATTCTGCTGTCTGCCACACGTCTGCTGCATCACATGGGCAACATCTTCCGGGACAACGCACCACGTCCCACAGCGCCCACAGGTATCCAGATTGACCACAAGCGCCTGCAGCGCCTGCGGGAAAAGAAGATGGCTATAGGCCACAAGTGGAACGACCACGAGGATGAGCAGAACCATGGCATGGGCGGTATGAGTGGCATGTAAAAATCACAAAATGATTCAAGGAGGACTGAATGAACGAGTGTACCTATAAGAGTTTCGACGAGCTGCCCCTGATGCTGAACGTCGTACAGGTGGCGGCGGTGCTGGGTATCTCCCGCGCCGGGGCCTATGAGTTAGTTCACAGCGAAGGCTTTCCCACGCTGAAGATAGGAAATCGCATCGTAGTGCCGAAGGATAAACTGCGGGAATGGATCAATGCCAACACGGCTCAAAATTGACCAATCAAGGAAAACGATGTGATGGGGCGGCCAGAAATCCAACCGGTAAAATGTTAAAAGACGAACTCTATCGCAAGGGAGAGATTCTGGAGCAATATGAAATGCCCAAATCGAGAATTGAAAAAGAGGACTTGACCCTCCACGGGTCATATCGCGTATACTGAAAAGCAACAGCAAAGAAGCGGTATGATATCAGAGCAAAAAGAGCCTTCTTGCTTAACGCTATGAAACGAGGTCATGTTTGTATGGAGTTAAAAGACGCTATCAACAACAGACGATCTATCCGCGGATTCCTGAACAAGCCAGTGGAGCAGAGTGTGCTGCGCGAGATTTTACAGCTTTCTACCCGCGCAGTATCCGGCGTAAACTCTCAGCCTTGGGAATTTGTTGTCGTCACAGGGCCTGTGCTGGACAAAGTGAAACAGAGTAATATGGACGCTTTACACAGTCAGGCTCCAGAGGATCGAGCAGACGCAGATATTCCGGCAGGGGTTTATATGGATAGATGCCGAACGATTGGAAAAGCTCTGCTTCGTGCAATGGATATCAAGCGCGAAGACCGTGAAATGCGGATTTGGTGGGGAGAGCGCGGATATCGCTTTTTTGACGCGCCCGTCGTTATCTATCTCCTGATGGATCGCTCATTGGATGAAACAGCATACCGCTTTGATATGGGCTGCGTTGCGCAGAACATTTGCCTTGCCGCTGTAGAAAGGGGCCTTGGCAGCTGTGTGGAGGATCAGGCAATCACTTATACCAAAGGTGCGCGGGGAATTTTAGGTATTCCAGAAGAAAAGCGCTTTGTGGTTGGTATTGCGATCGGATATCCCGACAACGATTTTGCCGCAAACCATGTGGTAAGCCCCCGCGAGGAGATCGACTCCATTACCAAATGGTGCGGATTTGAAAGTTGACCGCATGGTTCTTTGCGGCAAACCGGAAGCTAACAGCATTTTGAAAAAAGCCGCCTGCAATCCCGTGTATTGCAGGCGGCTTTCTGCATATTTTCGTGGTCGGAAGGCCGCAAAGAAACTCTAACCCAAGGGAGATTCTCAAAAAGCGAAACGGTTTCGACGCGGAAACCCGGAAATTTGTGACTTGACACTCCCTGCACTATATTGTGTACACTCAAAATTGTCAAAGCATAAGTCACATTCACATGCACGGTATAAGCGCTATAACATGTGACGTTTCAAATCATTGGTTTAAAAGCCATTCGCAATTCATATCTCAAAATTTTAATTATTGAAAAGAAAGGACGGCACATTATGGATTTTTCCCTGACCAATGAGCAGCGGATGCTCAAAAAACTCGCTGCGCAGTTCGCTGAAAACGAACTGGCTCCGATCGCGGCAGAAATCGATGAAACCCACTGCTTCCCGATGAAGAACTTCAAGGAAATGGCTAAGCTGGGCTTCACCGGCATCGGTGTTCCGAAGGAATACGGCGGTGTCGGTGGCGGCACGACCGAGGAAGTGATCGTTGTTGAAGAATTTGCAAAGAAATGCATGGCATCTGCGGCAACACTGTCCATTCATCTGATCACCCCGCACATTCTATCCCACTTTGGTACCGAGGAACAGAAAAAGAAGTATCTGCCTCGGCTGACCAGCGGCGGAGAAGTTGCCGCTTTCGCCCTGACAGAGCCCGGTGCCGGTTCCGATGCAGCTGGTGTTAAAACAACCGCGCTTTACGATCCCGAAACAAACGAATACGTCCTCAATGGCACAAAGTGCTTTATTACTGGCGGCAGTCGCGCGGGTGTCCTTGTTATTTTCGCGCTGACGGATCCCAGCAAGGGAACAAAGGGCTTGTCCGCGATCATCGTAGAAGCCGGAACGCCCGGTTTCACTGTGGGTAAGGTTGAAAACAAAATGGGCCTGCGCGGCTCTGAAACTGCCGAGTTGATTTTTGAAGATTGCCGTGTTCCTGCCGCGAATCTGGTCGGCAAGGAAGGCCAGGGCTTTAAGATCGCTATGCAGGCGCTGGATGGTGCCAGAATTGGCACGGGCGCTCAGGGTCTTGGTTTGGCAGAGGGTGCGATCGATCTCTCTGTTAAGTACATGCATGAACGCGTTCAGTTTGGCAAGCCCATCGCTGCATTGCAGGGACTTCAGTGGTATATTGCGGATATGGCGACCAAAACGGAAGCCGCAAAATGGTTGGTTTACCATGCGGCCTACCTGAAGGATGCGGGAAAGCCGTTTACCAAGGAGGCGGCTATGTGCAAGCTGAATGCCGCAGAAAACGCTCGCTTTACCACGAATCTGGCCTTACAGATCCATGGCGGATACGGTTATATGCACGATTATCCTCTGGAGCGGATGTATCGTGACGCAAAGATCACAGAGATCTATGAAGGCACCTCTGAGATCCACAAGGTCGTAATTTCGCGGGCAGTTCTGGCCCAGTAATGTAAGGAGGTATATGGAAAATGAAAGTTATTGTTTGTGTGAAGCAGGTTCCCGACACCTCCGGTAAGGTAGCGGTGAATCCGGATGGCACGTTGAATCGTGCCTCGATGCAGACGATCACCAATCCTGATGATATGAACGCCGTTGAAGCCGCGCTGGCCCTCAAAGATACTACAGGCTGCAAGGTTATCGTTGTGACCATGGGACCTCCACCGGCCGCGGAAATGCTGCGTGAGCTTCTGGCAATGGGGGCGGATGAGGCCTATCTGGTGTCCGCCCGTGAATTTGGTGGCTCTGATACCTATGCGACCTCTCAGATACTAGCTGCCGCTATCAGCAAGATCGGTGTGGACAAGGAAGACATCGTGATGTGTGGTCGTCAGGCAATCGATGGTGATACGGCGCAGGTCGGCCCCCAAATCGCTGAAAAGCTGCACCTGCCCCAGATCACTTACGCCGCTGAGATCACCAAGACCGGCGACGAGATTACCGTCAAGCGTATGCTGGAGGATGGTTACATGACCATCAAAGTCCGCACACCTTGTCTGTTGACCTGTATCAAAGAACTGGATGCCCCTCGCTATATGAGTGTCGGCGGCGTGCTTGAGTCCTATAGCAAGCCTTTGACCACGCTAGGCTATGACGACCTGAAGGATGATCCCCTGATCGATGCGACGACCATCGGCCTGAAGGGCTCTCCCACCAACATTTTCAAGAGCTTTACTCCTCCGCAGAAGGGTATCGGCATGATGCTGGAGGGCGCAGACATGGCTACCTGCGAAAAGCTGGTCAGCCTTTTATCCGAAAAACACATCATCTGAGAAAGGAGATAGAAGAATTATGTCTAATTTCAACAGTGCTGATATCGCTGCTTTCAAGGATGTATGGGTGTTCTGCGAGCAGCGCGAGGGCAAGCTGATGCCCACTGATTTCGAGTTGATTTCCAAGGGCCGGGACTTGGCTGACGAGCTGGGCGTAAACCTGTGCGGCCTGCTGCTGGGCGGCGAAGGCATTGCATCTGCCGCCAAAGAACTGGGCGGCTATGGCGCCGACAAGGTCATCGTCTGCGAAAGTCCCCTGCTGGCGACCTACACCACCGATGGCTATGCCAAGGTTATCTGCGATGTGATCGAGGATCTGAAGCCCGAGGCTTTTCTGATCGGTGCCACAAACATCGGTCGAGACTTAGGCCCTCGCTGCGCAGCCCGCCTCCACACCGGCTTATGTGCGGACTGCACCCATCTGGATGTGGATGTGTCCAACTATATCCAGTTTCTGCGTGAGTCCTCCACCCTGAATGTGGATTCCATGAAGTGGAACATGGAAGACCGGAACCTGAAGATGACTCGTCCTGCGTTCGGCGGCCATCTGATGGCTACCATTATCTGCCCTCGCTTCCGTCCCTGCATGGCTACCGTCCGTCCTGGCGTCATGAAGAAAAACACCTTCGACGAGTCCAAGGCCAACGCCGTAGAGATCGTAAAGCCCGCCTTTTCTCTGACTAAAGAAGACATTCACACCGATGTGACCGAGGTCGTGAAGGCCGCCAAAAAGCTGGTGGATCTGGTCGGCGCGGATTATATCGTGTCTGTGGGACGCGGCATTTCCAAGGATATTGAGAAAGGCATTAAGCTGGCAGAAGAACTGGCGGCAGAACTGGGCGGCGTTGTTGGCGGCTCCCGAGCCACCATCGACTCCGGTTGGCTGTCTGCTGATCATCAGGTAGGGCAGACCGGCAAGACCGTACACCCCAAGGTATACATTGCGCTGGGCATTTCTGGTGCTATCCAGCACAAGGCTGGCATGCAGGATTCCGAGTGTATCGTCGCCGTCAACAAAAACAATACCGCTCCGATCTTCGAGATCGCTGACTACGGCATTTGCGGCGACCTGTTTAAGGTCACCCCGATGCTGATCGAAGCTGTCCGAGCTGCCAAAGCCGCAAAATAAACACTTACCGACAAAAAGGGACGCCAGTTTATCTGGCGTCCTTTTTTATGTATAGAAATTTAAAGATATCGGGCAGAATCATTCCTTCGCAAGGCTAATCTTTGCGCTCTGAAGCGACTTTCGCAATCGGTATAATGATCTTTGTCACCTGCTGGGTCTTGTTATTTACATCTAAAGGGGATACGACAAACTCTTCGGATACCGGGCCGCAAACCTCGTAGCCATTCTGATTGATCCATTGCAGCACGCGAATATGGCTTGTCACAATATTGTCGTATGTACCCAGATGGTAGGTGGTAGCGGCAGTATATCCGCCAAAAATACGGATATTTGTAATGTCCTTCGGCAGCGGACGGGTCTCGTCGATCAGCTGGCCAAACTCCACATCACAATCCTTCATCAAGAACTGATCCAGCGGTTGGGTATAGAATGTTACAACGACTGGGCTGATCGTAATAATACAGTGCGAAGTGCAAACCTCCAGAATGTCTGTCCAGCGGCGCAGAGATACGTCGGAGTTGCAGTACTGGTTCATCTGCTCCCGCTGAAAAATCATTTGATGTGCCGGGATCTCTTCCACTTGTATGCGCTCAGCGGTCTCATCGTTCAAGATCTTATGGCCGCGATAGCCACGGGAGAGCAGATTTTCACAGTCAGAAAGCCGTATCTGCATATCCTCGATAGTATCTCTCAGCGCCTGACAGTGGGCATCGATCTTAACGTTAAACGCCGAAAGGTCTTTTTCGTTCATGAGCGAACGGATCTCGTTCAGACTAAAGTCCATTGCGCGCAGACGCCGAATAATCAGCAGTGTGGTCAGCTGTTTCTTGCTGTAATAGCGATAATTGCTGTTTGCGTCACGATAAGCGGGCTTCAAAAAGTTGATCTTGTCATAATACCGCAGCGTTTTGATCGGGATGCCGCAGCTCTCCGCCGCTTCACCAATCGAATACCGTTTATCCTGCACAGCAATACTCCTCTCCATTTTGACATTTTACGCGAAAACATCTCCAATTTCTGCTATAATCATAGCATATTTACCAGTGCTAGTCAAGTAAAGCTGTCACAGCCCTTTATCGTCGTTCACAGACGACCCTACCACCGCTGGATAGTTTTAAGCCTGACAGTACGCATATAGCCGTGATGCTTCAACGCAGATATTCCCGCGCCTTTTCGGCGCATGAAAGGCACGTCTGCCCCTTGTTTTGCTTTACCGCAAAGCCAGTTTCAAAAAAGAATGATCTCATTGTGCGGAAGCAAAACTCTCCCGCGGGGTAATGTATAATTATCATAAAAACCGGGCCGAACATTGTGAAGTATTGAACAAATAGCGCCGCTGGATTTGAGAACATTGGGCAATGAGCATCGCTGTTTCATTGGCTGCCCAATAGGAGATATCCGAATTTTTATTTAAAAAAAACCTCAAAAAAGGGAAATATCCTCTTGACTTTCCGCCGCTGGAGTCAGGTATTGTATAAGCATGCAAGACATCGAGAAATTCAATCGACGAAAGAAGGTATGAGATGAAAAAGAATGGGAATATAAACTGGACACCTATTATTGCGGTATTCCTGATCATCGGTGCGCTCTGCGTTTTCCTTTTGGTGGATCCTAACGCAGCCGCACAGATCACTCGTGTTAAGGATGCGGTCAGTAATGTCTTTTCTCCGGTTTATCTTTGGGTTGGCTTTGGATCATTGATCTTCCTGATCTACATTTGCTGTTCCAAATATGGCAGCATCAAGCTGGGCGGCGGAAAGCCCAAATACTCACTGTTCAGCTGGATGGTCATGCTGTTCTGCGCCGGTACCGGCACGAGCGTTATGCTCCTCTCTGTAACAGAATGGATCGACCACTATATCGCGCCGCCGTATGGCGCGGAGGCCTTCAGCAACGAAGCGGCTACGATCGCCTCTACCCTCGGCATGTACCATTACAGCGTTATCGGCTGGGCGATTTATACCGTAGGCGCAGTTGCACTGGCTTACCGGTTCCATGTTAAGAAGCAGTCCGGCCTTAGCCTGACGGCGGCTTGTGAAGAAGCCGTTGGTGCGAAGCGAGTCAAGGGTTGGCTGGGTCAGTTGATCGAGACGATCTTCTCCTTCGGTCTCGTTGGTGGCCTCTCCGTTACTCTGGTTCTGGGCGCACCGATGATCAGCTCTTCGCTGGCGGCGGCTATCGGCATCGAGGACAGCTTCGCTTTGCAGGCCGGAACGATCATTGTCATTGCCGCAATGTTCATCATCACAAGCTATGTCGGTTTGGATGGCGGCCTGAGAAAGCTCTGTGACGCCAATGGCATTATCGCGATCATCCTCGCCATCGTGGTTCTGATTGTCGGCCCTACCCTGCACATTATCAAGGGCTTCACGAACGGCCTGGGCTATATGCTTCAGAACTTTGTGCAGATGAGCCTTTATAGCGATCCCGTCGGCAATCCCGGTTGGACCGAGAACTGGACCGCCTTCTACTGGGCATGGTTCCTGGCACTGGGTCCCTGGATGTGGATCTTTGCGGTTCGTGTGTCGAAGGGTCGTAGCATCCGGGCGATGATCCTGGGTATGATCGGCTGCGGCAGTCTGGGCGCATTTTTGTACTACGGTGTGTTTTCCAATTACGGCCTTTATCTGCAGACAAATGGAATTGCAGACCTCGTTTCCGTCTATACCACCGGCGGCACGAATGCCCTTTGCGTTGCCTTCCTCTCTGAGTTGCCACTCAGCAAGCTTCTCCTGATCATCTGGGGTATTCTGGCGGTCATGTTCCTGGCCACGACGCTTGACTCCGCGACCTTCACGCTGGCAGCAGCAGTCACAAAAGGGATCAAGGAAGACGAAGAACCCAAGCGGTGGCTGCGGATGTTCTGGTCCATCGCTCTGGTCGTTGTTCCTCTGGGCTTCTTGGCAATCAAGGCAGATCTGAACGCTTTGAAAACTATGGCCGTTTTGACTGCAGCCCCGATCTCGATCCTGACGATCATTTCCTGCATTTCCGCTGTGAAGTACTTCAGGAAAGACTTTGGTGATAAAACTCGTGCGGATATCGAAGAGTTTAACCGAAACCAGAAAGAGCACGAGGATATATGTGAACAGGAGCAGGCGCTTCAAAACGACGAGATCCCCGCCGAGAAAGTCTGCACAGCAGACAATTCTCCTGAGCAAGCGATCTAAAGCCTGTATCCTCCACCGAAACCGTCCTTGGAGAGGGACGAAAATCACTACTACTTTTTGAGCATAAGGAGATGTTTCTATGCTGCCGTTGAAAAATGTACGGGTTCTGGATCTGACGATCCTGAGAAACTTTACCGCCATGGAGCTTTCGGATCACGGTGCAGAGGTCATCAAGATCGAACAGCCCGGATGCGGCGATCCGGTTCGGACGATGCCTCCATTCCATCGAGATGCCGCGCTCTATCACTCTTTTGTCAATCGTGGCAAAAAGAGCGTTACACTGGATATTACAAAAAGCGAAGGCAAGCAGGTCTTCCTCGACCTGGTAAAGACCGCGGATGTGGTGCTGGAAAATTTTGAAAGCGGAACAATGGAAAACCTCGGCTTAGGCTATGACGTGCTGAGCGCAGTCAATCCCAAGCTGGTATATGCCAGACTTTCCGCATTTGGCGATAACGGCCCCTGTAAGAACTATACCGGAAGCGACATCGTCGCACAGGCACGCGGCGGCTGCATGGATATTACCGGCTTTCCGGCTCCTAACCCTCCCTATCAGGTCGGCACATATGTAAGTGAGCATTATGCCAGCACCTTTTTGAGCGGTGCGATCATGCTGGCACTCTTCCATGCAAGAGCTACCGGCATTGGTCAGAAGGTGGAGACCTCTCTGTTTGACGCAGCATTTTCTGCGACCGAGGATCGCGTCGCCATGGTGGATAAGTCCAACACAGGTTGGTCTCGAACGGGAAATGCGCACCCCTCCATCAACCCTTACGATATCTATAAGTGCAAGACCGGCTATGTGGCCATCGGCATATCTACCGACCCGCAGTGGCAGCGCTTCTGCGATGAATTTGGTCACCCGGAGTGGATCAATGATCCCAAGTATGTAACGAACGAAATGCGCGGCGAGCACTATTTCGGTGACCTGCAGCAGAAAATGGAAGAAGTATTCAGCCATTACAGCAATCACGAAGTCGCAGACAGGTGCGACAAGGTCATTGTCCCCGCGGCAGCCGTCAACACGACGGTCGAGGCGATCAATCAGGAGCAGATTCAGGCGCGGGAGATGATCACATCCGTCGACGATCCGCAGCTGGGTACACTCAAAATGGCAGGCAGCCCCATCAAGTTTGTGGTAAACGGCAAGCTGGAGCACGAGACACTGAAGCCGGCTCCCCTGTTGGGCCAGCAGACCAGAGAGATCCTCGGCGCCATTATGACGGCAGAACAGCTGGATTCTCTCGCTGCAGGCGGGATCATTTAAAGGAAAAGGAGGTCAACATTTATGCGAAAGCTTCTGGACGGTATTAAAGTGCTTGACTTTACCCAGGCGCTGTCCGGTGTTTACTGCGCCATGTTTTTAGGCGATTTCGGGGCAGATGTCATCAAGGTCGAGCAGCGCAGCGGCGACCAGTCCCGCACCTGGGGCCCCTTTGCCGAAAACGGCGAGAGCGTTTATTTTGCCACGTTCAACCGAAATAAGCGCAGTATCAGCGTGGATCTTCGCAGTCCCGAAGGACAGAAAGTTATTCTGGATCTTGTCAAGGAATGCGACATTGTCCTCGAAAACTTCAAGGTCGGTACTCTGGAAAAGATGAACCTGAGCTATGACAAAATGAAAAAGGTCAACCCTCAGATCATCTTCGGCTCCATCAGTGGCTTCGGCCAGAACGGTCCTCTCTGCAAAAAACCCTGTTACGACGTGATCGCCACCGCACGCAGCGGTGTGCTTGATCGTACCGGCGGCGAAGATGGCGTGCCCATCAAGCCCGGCTTCTCTTTGGGCGATAACTGGACCGGAACCAATCTTTTCTTCGGTATCGGTATGGCCCTGTTGAACCGTCAGGCTACCGGTATGGGCTGCAGGATTGATCTGGCCATGCTGGATTCCTGCCTCTACATGTTGGAGGAGCCTGTCCTGGAATACTTCGCAAATGGCGATATCGCGCCGCGGTCGGGAAATTTCAGTGCGACGATTGCCCCCTATGGTATGTTCCAGGCAAAGGACGGCTATATCACGATCTCCTGCGTGTCCGAAGAAAAATGGCATGATCTCTGCAAAGCGCTTCCTCTGGCGCATCTGTTGGAAAACCCCGATTATGCGGACAACGCTCTGCGTGTAAAGAACCGGGATGCCCTGAAAGCCGAAATCGAGCATGTGACGGCAGAGTGGGACAAGCTTGAGCTTGAAGCAATGCTCCAGAAACAGCATATTGCTGCGGGCGCCGTGATGAGCATGCCGGATCTGCTGAAAGACGAGCAGACGAACGCACGGGAACTTGCACCGGTTGTGCAGCATCCCAGGATCGGAAGCTTCCGCACGATGGGCATTCCCATTAAGCTCAGTAAGACGCCCGGTTCGGTTCATACCCGTCCCGCACCTGGGATCGGCGAGCATACCGTGGAAGTTCTTGAAGATCTTGGTTATGCACCGGAATACATCCAGTCTCTTTTGAACAGCGGTGCCGTTGCACAATAAAAACGTATTCCATCGCAAGAATTGCTTGCGAAAGAATAAAACTTAACATTTTAGGAGGTATTCAGCATGAGAACAGAATCTTACCTGAGTTACAATCTCACTGTAGCAGATGCTACGACGGAAGACGGCATCATCCCTCTGGGTCGTCAGATGGACTTTATCGGTGACGTTGAAACGGAGCAGATGATCCTCAACGATGGCGACGAGTCTCTGTGCCTGGGCTATAAGAACGTGAAGAGTCTGGCCCCCTTGTATGCCGGTGACATGATCGACGTCAAGGCAACCCTGACCCACGCAGGCAACAGCTCCCGCGACTGCCTGATCCAAACCTTCAAAGTCGCGACTCCGGCTGAGCGTATGGGCATCAAGGATGCAAAGCCCGGACAGATGCACTGGTTTGACGAGCCCCAGCTCGTGACCGAAGGCACCGTGCGTCTGGTTGTGCGTCCTCATCTCCAGCGTGGCCGTCAGCCTGATGGCATCGTGAAGGATCCTTGGCGCGAGATCGAGTATTGATTGCAATCATTATAGAAATGGAGGACTGAATTCAATGACAGATAAGACTGTAACGATGCGGTATCGAATGACCGACAAGGATGAATACTATGACAGAATGGTAAACGGCGCAAGACAGTATACCCTGATGGAGGGTGTAGGCCGCCGCTTGATGGCAAAGGTCTATCACAATGTGGGCCGCTGCGTAGAGATCGAGTCTTGCCGTCAGTATATTCCTGCTTTTACCGGCCACTATTTGGAATACGTCGCCCGCGTGGTAAAGGAAGAGGGCAACACTGCGACGATCGAGGTGCGCTGCTTCAAGATCAATGAAGTTCCCGAGCCTCGCCCCTATCCCAGCAGCGTGGACATTCTGGAAGATCCCCCTCTGGCCGCATATGGCTTCTACAAGTTCGAGTATCCCATGTAATCTGTTTTGATTCTACATATGCGCCACAAAATGCGCTCTGCGTGCATTTATGGTAAAAACCTCTGAATGATTTAAAAAATGACGTAATGCTTGTGTCAACGGGATGTCACATTGATAGGATATCACCCGGCCAAGACGCACCACGTCATAAGGCAACAAAAGGGAGTCCGGTGATTTGTAAAATCGCCGGGCTCCCTTTTTTGGTTTATGTCGTGGCTTCCCCGCACTGAAGATAGGAAATCGCATCGTGGTGCCGAAGGATAAACTGCGGGAGTGGATCGACGCAAACACTGCTCAAAAATGACCACGCTGTAATCAAAGAATAGGCCGAAAATGAATTGATAACTTTCTCTTAACTCTGCCCGCCGCCAACACAAAATGCGTCCCGGTATATGCCAAGCATATACCGGGACGCATGGGTTTACGGTTTGTTCAGAACAGAGACGCAGCCAGCGCATAGGCCAATAACGCGGAGACAACGCCTGTAGCCGCCGCCAGCATACCGGACGCGAATTGGCGTCGACCGCTCATCCAGCCCTGTCCGGCGGCGATGACGATTTTATTCCTTAAATTAAGATTTCCCGCTTTGCGGAGAATTCCTTGGAATGATAGGGAACCACCTGCTGAAAATCATTTTTGCCTTTTAGCTGCTCAAATTGCGCGTGGTTTAGATGCACCGGATAACGCAGCATCGTCAGCAAAATGCCGTTGATCCTCAGCCTCGGATTGATCTGCCGCTTGATCTTTGAAATGGAGCGCAGAAGCAGGTTCAGACCTTTGGTTGACAGGAAATTCGGCTGAGACGGGATAATCACACTGTCTGCCGCAACCAGCGCATTGACCGTCATCATGCCCAGCGAGGGCATACAGTCAATCAGAATGTAGTCATAGCTCTTTCTCATGCCGTCGATGGCATTCTTCAGAACATACTCACGGCTCATGACATTGAACAGACCCGTTTCCATACCGGAGAGTTCAATGTTCGAGGGAAGCAAATCCACGCCTTCCTGGTGTCGGATAATTGCGCCCTTCGCAAGCGGCTCATCATCTATGACCGACTGCATAAGGGACGACAGCGACACCTCCAGCTCGTCTGGGTTCTTTACGCCGAGGCTCACCGTTAAGCTGCCCTGCGGGTCAGCATCTACCAGCAGAACCCGCTTGCCGGAGCTTGCAAGTCCCACGCCGAGATTGACTGCGGTCGTCGTTTTGCCGACGCCGCCCTTCTGATTTGTGATGGCGATTACCTTACAGTTTTCCATGGGGTTTTCCTCCTTTCTCTTTATTTGAATCATTTCTGATCCACGAAAGCCTCAAAATACCTTTTGGGGCTTTCGTCGCTGCATTTCATTTTTCCTCGAACCCAAAATGCAGAAAAGGAAATCAACAGGCGTTCGGCTGCTGACCGAACTCATAGGAATCTCACCTCTGCCGGGTACTCCGCCAGCCCCATAGGGAAGTATCATTGTCCCTGAATCGTTTCATCGCCTTATCCGCAGCAAGCGGATATTTCAGAATGGTTCGGAATCGCTACCAACCTTGCTTTCCGTGATAACCCTTGCGGGCAGGAAGTTCGTGGCGCACCTTCATCCGGCTGGGGCTTCCGCCCCCGATCAGGAATGTACCTGTTGAATGTGTATTCGATTGTCAAGGTTCACGAGGGCGATTGTTTTGTCCCTCACTTGGTAGGCAACGAAAACGGGCAAAAATTAACCCCCTTCAAAAATTTTTTCGATTTTTTTGAAAAACGCAGATTTGCGAGTCCGCACTTGATTCTGCGATAATAAAAAAGCACCCTTGACGGGTGCAAAAACTAAAATAAAGGAGTTTTCGGTTTTGATTTACTACACAGGCGATACTCATGGCGATCCATCTACAGTTATAGATTTCTGCAAAAAGCATGAACTCTCAAAAACGGATACCGTAGTCATTCTTGGCGATGTGGGTGCAAACTATTACTGCAATACAAGGGATGATTTCATCAAAAAACTGCTCTCCGACCTTCGTCCGACTATTTTTTGCATTCATGGCAATCACGAAATCCGCCCAAGTAATATTCCAACATATGAAACAAAGGACTGGTGTGGAGGGCAGGTATGGTACGAGTCGGCATACCCAAACATGTTATTTGCAAAAGATGGCGATATTTTTGAAATTGAGGGCATTAAACACATCGTAATTGGTGGAGCTTACAGCGTGGATAAATACTACCGTTTGTCTAGAGGCTTAGGCTGGTGGGAAGATGAGCAGCCATCGGATGAAATAAAGCAATATGTGGAGATGCAGACACATACAAAATCATTTGACATCGTTCTTTCTCATACTTGTCCTTTCAAATATGAACCAATGGAAGCTTTTCTTCCCGGAATAAACGCAGACGCAGTGGATACAAGCACAGAAAAATGGCTCGACAGAATTGAGAGCACAATTACTTATAAAGCGTGGTTCTGCGGTCACTGGCATATAGATAAAAGAATAGATAAGATGCACTTTCTCTTTCACGGTTTTGAATCGTCGTCACAATTCGGCAAGTAGCAATAGCTATAAGGGAAATCAACAAGGTGCACGCCTTTCGAGAGCACATTCCAAAGTGCCAAAGCATGTTCCAAAGTATCAAATTGATACTTTGGGATGCGCTGCCTGATACTTTGGGACACTATTTTGCCTTCGCAGCCGACGGGCTGATGGCTAAACAAAAAAAGGACGAGCCATCCAACCATGGATAGCTCGTCCTTGTCTCATTTTGATTGTTGGCTGTTTAAGTGCTTCCAGCGTCGATAGTATTGCAGACTACAGATGTGCCACTCGCTCTTTCGGGATATCGTCCTGAATGCGTTTGAACAGAAAAAATCAATCAGGTATATCTTGGGGATCATATTCTTCGCCCCGATGGAAAAGTACTTCACCTTTCTGGTTCTGCACCATCGGCTAATTACCGGAATACCATACCCGGTGATCTCACTAACCTTTTTAACTTCAAGAACATCTGGGTATTCTTTGAGGAGGAACCGATAATACTCATGCAAATCTTCGCCGTCAAGTTTAACCGCCGACGAATACTGCCGCCGAATCATTCCTCCGCTCCCTCCGTACCATCCTTCCGGCACAGTGTAGAACTCAGGATGATTTTCCCGATCTTCTATGAAAGCCATCAGATCTTCTTTCCTGATTTTGTAGCACCGGGTTTTCTTCCCCGAATAAATGCACGGCAGCTTTCCGCTTTTCAGATAATAGAGCGCTGTTCGTTTGCTGCAATGGCAAAGCAAGCGCACCTGTTCCTTGGTCAGAATATCCGGCACTTTCGACCAATCAATATCATTGGTTTTCATAACATACACCTCTGTCGTTTGTTCGGTGGAAGACACCTGTGTATGCTATGTCGTTCTAACATCGTTCTAACATTTCTAACGCGAATTCTAACAAAACCGCCAAAATCGGCTCATTTTTGGCGTTCACTCGAACCCATTGAAAAATCAAGCATTTTTCAATGGCGGATGCCAAATTGCCTTGATTTTACTGCGTTTTTCGCGGACAAATCAGCCTGAAAGCGATACGAGAAAACCTCGAAAGTAAAAATTGTCGAAAATCTCGAAATCAGTTTGCGAGCAATCGCACATGGGTTCGAATCCCATCCTCTCCGCCAACGGAAACCGCATAAGCCCTGTGTTTATGCGGTTTTTCCATACCTATATTGCAAAAGAGCAGGGATAAAAATCCCTGCTCTTTTGTTATTTCTGAGGGATGTTATCAAGAATTTTATGTTAACACTCCTCCGTTTCAGAGATCTGCGCCGGGCTTCCAAAGTGCTTTCAAAAGCCGAATTGTTGTAAAATGTTATCAAATCGAGCAAAAAGATATCCTCTTGTCCAAGATGCATTGTCGTCCTACATGGGTTTTGTCTATTTCGCGCAAATATGCCTTGCATTTCTCGGAAAGTGTCGGTATAATTGCAGAGGAAGGTGCGTTTTGTTCATACGCAGGACATAGACCGATGGTATCATGACTTTACAACGACGTAAGGAGGACGCGGCTTGTGATGATCGAAAAAAGCGGCAGCATCCGCTTGAAGGACCTCTCGCTCCCCCACCGTCTGACACCGCAGGAGCAGGAGCTGGCGGCGGGCATGGTGCGGGTGACGCACCTCTACCGCAGTGCGCTGAAGGTGGCGGTGACGCAGATGGAGATACTGGACGAAGAATTTGCCCGACTGTATGACCACTCCCCGATCCACCACATCGAATACCGCATTAAATCGCTGGACAGCATTGTTGACAAGCTGCGCCGCCGCGGTCATGAGGTGAGCATCGACAATATCTACGCCCACATTCAGGACGTGGCCGGGATTCGCGTCATCTGCAACTATCTGGACGACATCTACTACCTGCGCTCGCTCCTGACACGCAGCGAGTCCTACACCGTGCTGCGGGAGGTGGACTACATCCGCCGTCCCAAGGAGACGGGCTACCGAAGCCTCCACCTCATCGTCAACGTGCCGTTCGTCATCTCCGAGGGGACGATGGTGCTGCCCGTGGAGATACAGCTTCGCACCATTGCGATGGATATGTGGGCGAGCTTGGAGCATGAGCTGCGCTACAAGTCCGACCGGCGCTTTACCGATGAGGACGCGGCGCGGCTGCGGCTCTGCTCCGACGCCATCAGCGAGATCGACCGCGAAATGCAGGACATTTATCAGGGAAACGAACCGCAGTACCATGCGTAGTCATACCGAACGCCCTCTCCGACAAGCGGGGAGGGCGTTTTTACGTCTTCTGCCGTTTCTTTTTCCTGCGCAGAGCTTGAACATACGCCATAAGCCGATTCAATTCATACGCGGCCAGCGGGAGCATGGCGAAAACGTACATATACACGTACTGACTTTTCGTCTCCGAGAAAAAGTGAAAGATAAAGCCGCCGATGAAATACAGGTACAGAACCCTTGCGAACGGATACTCGTCTCTTCGCTTCACGGCGAAGCACAGCGCCGCCGCGAATATGATGACCACATCGGCTTTGGCGTACAAGGCTACGAGCTTCTCCAGCTTACCGCCGTTATAAAGCGACAGCAACACTCGCGTTGTTACCGACTCTGAGCCCTTTGGGCCGCTCCACGCCGACTGAAACATCGGCTCACACCACGTGGAAAGTATCTTCCGCCAATAAAAGCTCGCCGCTTTCATCGGCTCTGCCAGACTTTCCGAGATGTTTTCCTTTATCTTCTCCTTCGCGTTCTGCGCGGCTGTCTCCGTGTCGTAATTCGCGGCAGCGTAGGCCGAAGTCGAGTATCCGTCCCACCAGCCCGGAGCTCTGACCTCATTGTTCAGGTCTGTCCCCATGGCGATATGAACCACGATGGGCGTTCCCTCCCCGATCTCGGTATGCGAGACGGCACTGTATACCGCTTTCAGCAAGCCAACCGCGCCGAAGGCGCACACCATCATCGCGGCCGCCGCCAAAATCGGCCTGCGGCTCTGCTTTTTCTCCTTCGTCGGCTTCAGGATAAGGATGATTGCCATGGCGATGACGCCTATTTTGAAGTTCGGCTTGATCAGCGCGGCGAGGGTCGAGAAGAGGATCAGGAGGCCTATGTCCTTTGGCCGACCGCCCTTATATACGCGGAGGCAAAAATACAGGGCGATCATCAGGCAGCAGAAGCCGGGGATAATGCCGTAGCCGAACATGATGAAAAGAAACTGCGGCAGAAATGCGAACTCAAGAAACAGGACAAGCCTGCTGACCGTCTCGTCTCCAAACAGCTCGTCCGTGAGCTTATACCCGAACCGGTTGATGAGCAGAACCTCCAGCAGATTGGCCGCGTAGAGGATTTTTGAATTGCCGGAAAATGCACGGAGTATCAGGTCGTAGGTCGCCATACCTAACTGGAAGGGGAACTTTCCGATGTAGCCCTCCTTGCTCAAGGGAGAAAAATCACCATGCAAAAAAGACCCCGCCGCACTCCAAACCAATGCTGCGTCCGCTCTTATGCAGGGGTTCGTGTTGAATATCCAGTACGCTCCGGCGATGAGATAGGCGATGGAAAAGGTAATGAATATCCGCTTGGCGTCAAATTTCGCCGCTATTTTAAGGTAGAGATACGCGCACGCAAGCACCGCGGGGATGAACAGCGCGTACAAAAACGAGGCAGAATACGACACAACCTCCGATAAACTCACCCGGCTCGTTCTGATCAGATTGGCCGCAAAGACAAACGCGATCAAGCATATCGCAATGAGGTCTATGCCCGTGCGCCCGACTTTTTTGCAATCTTCAAGCCGCGTTGTCGTCATTCCCACGCTTTTCTTCATCTGTCTCTCTCCGTCTCTTGTTTTGCGCGCAAAGCAGCAAGGCAAGCGCCCCGACAAGCATACATATCCTTCCGGGTTCGGTAGAACCCGGAAACGCGGAGACGCAGAGCGCGCTCTGCGTCCCTATTTTGATGTCAACTGACCTTGCTTGCGCTGTCTATCTTACCCCGCTCCGTGCCTCTTGTCAACTCAAAAATCCTTCACGCCCTCTTGCTTCGAAAGGCGAAAAATCGTTGTCCAAGATAATTCAGCGCGGTGTAGAGGCACATTCCGACCACCATGGCGACGTTTTCCTGAATGCGCGTGGAGGAACCCCGCAGCAGCCACATGGCGGCGGGCTTCGCAAGGCCGTAGCCGATGAAGTAGCACACGGCCACATTCAGTGCAAACCGCCACACCTGCCGCCACGACCATTCTTTATTCTCAAATGTGAAATACTTGTTCAGAAAGAAGCTCACGATGCCGCCGACCACGTAATTCGCCGCCGAGGACAGCCAGTACGAGCAGCTCGCCACGTTGTAGAGCAAAAACATCGTCCCGCAGCCGATAACCGTGTTGACGACACCGACCAGCAGAAACTTTGCGACCGTCTTATCCAGCAGCTTACTCATCGCCGTCCTCGCTTGTCTCCGCCACGATATAAATCGGGCGGTGCTTCGTTTCCAAATACGTCTTGGCGAGGTACTGGCCGAGGATGCCCATGCAGAGAAGCTGTATGCCGCCCAAGAACAAGATCATACACGCCATGGACGGCCAACCGCCTACCGGATCACCAAAGGCCAGTGTTTTGACTACAATAACGACGATCGTCAGAAATGCAATAAAACAAAGAATCATGCCAAATACAGAGGCAAGCGCCAGCGGCGCGGTAGAAAATGCGGTAATCCCTTGCAGAGAATACTTGAAGAGCTTCCAGAAAGACCATTTCGTTTCTCCGGCAACACGTTCAATGTTCTCGTACGGCAGCCACTTTGTCCGAAATCCCACCCAGCCGAAAATGCCTTTTGAAAACCGATTGTATTCGCTCATGGATAGAATCGCATCCACCATCTGCCGCTTCATCAGACGGAAATCCCGCGCTCCATCCACGATGTCCGCGTCGGATATGCGGTTGATGAGCTTATAGAAACAGTGCGCGAAAAAACTGCGGACAGGCGGCTCGCCTTTTCTGTCTGCTCTCCGGGTGGCCACGGAATCATACTCGCCGCTCTGCAAGGCGTCGTACATCTCCGGCAGCAGCGCAGGCGGGTCTTGCATATCGGCGTCCATGATCGCTGCATAATCGCCCGCAGCGTTTTTCAACCCGGCGTACATCGCGGCCTCCTTACCGAAATTGCGAGAGAAGGATATGTAGCGCACACGCTTGTCCTCCGAGGCGGCCTGACGGAGAATGTCAAGCGTGCCGTCCCCTGAGCCGTCGTTGACGAACAAAATTTCAAATGCAGTCCCTCGGGTCGCGGACATATCATCCGCCACCCGCCGTATCTCTTCGAGGAAGTACGGCAGTGCCTCCTGCTCGTTGTAGCAGGGGACAACTATACTTAAGGTTTGGATTTTCATTTTTGCTTCTCCTGTCTTTTCTTCTTTCTGTGCGGTGCTTGAACATACGCCGTGAGCCGATTCAATTCATACGCGGCTGCGCAAACATCCCGACAAGCATACATACTTCTGGGTTCGGTAGAACCCAGAAGCGCGGGGACGCAGAGCGCGCTCTGCGTCCCTATTTTGATGTCAAATGCGCCTGTTTGTCCCGTTTATCTTACCTTATGCCGCTCCGCTTGTCAACTCAAAAAGTCCTTCAGCAAACAGGCGCAGCGTTTTTATTCCATCGGGATGTCCGCAAATTTGAGCGGTTTTTCCTCTCCGTTCAGGACGCGAGAGGCGCCTGCGGCGAGGGCTTCCAGCTCAAATTCTCCCGCCATGATCTCCACCGGAGCGATGAATTTAAGCTTTTTCGTGAGATAGTCGGCGACATACGCGGAGTGCGCCAGCCCGCCTGTCAGGATGATCCTGTCCACGTCGCCGTCCGCCGCGGCGGCCAGACCGCCGACGGCACGGGCGCAGCTATACAGCATCCCGTCGTAGACCAGCTTGGCGTGTTCGTCGCCCTCGGCAATGCGCTTTTCGACCTCCTGCGCGCTGGCCGTGCCTAAATGCGCCACCAAGCCGCCCTTGCCGCGGATGAAGTGCATGATGTCGTCCTTGGTGTACTCGCCGGAGAAGCACATGGTCACGAGCGGGCAGAGGCTCACGCCGCCCATACGCTCCGGGGCGTACATCCACTCGTCGTCACGCACGCCGTCCACCATTTTCCCGCCGATAAAAAGGCGCGCAGAGCCGCCGCCGCCGAGGTGCAGCACAATAAGGCGGCAGTCCGCAAACCCTTTGTGCAGAACGGTTTCGGCGCATCGCATGGCCATGGCGCGGCAGTTGAGCGCGTGGCCCGTCATGCGTCTTGGGAGGGCGGGATGGCCGGACATTCGGGCGATGTCGGTCATTTCGTCCACGGTGACGGGGTCGCAGATGTAGGCCGGGAGATGATAGGGGCGGGCGAGGCGGAGCGCCAGCACGCAGCCGAGGTTGGAGGCGTGCGCCGCATCGCGGACGGTATACATATAATCGACCATTTCCTGATCGATTTCATACGTTCCCGCCTTGCAGTAGGGGACTTGTCCGCCGCGGGCGCAGATCGCGTCCAGCCCAGTCATATCAACGTGCTGCGCCTTCAGCGCCTGCTCGATGGCGGCCTGTCGGAAGTCCACCTGATCCATCACCCACGCATAGGGCGCAAGGCTCTCCGCGCTATGGCGGAGGGTGGTGTCAAACTCCTTTTTGGTGCCGCAAAAGAGGGCAATTTTTGTGGAGGTAGAGCCGGGATTGAGAACCAATACACGCTTATCCATCGTCATTTTGTGCCCATTTAGGGGCGTCTCCTTTCCGTTTTTTTACCACTTTTTGACCGTTTTTGAGTGATTTATGAGCGCTCTCGTTCACCTCATGCGGTGCAGAGGGCCTCCGCCGTAAGGCGGAGGGTTTCCTGCGTGACATTTTCGCCGGGGAACGGGGTGAGGACGTAGGCGCGTCCGTCTCCGTCGTTCCAGAAAATCGTCAGGCTCGCCTGCGTGGTGCAGAGGACGCCCCAATAGTCGCCGACGGCGAGCTGGGTCACGCTCACGCCGCCCGATGTGCCGTAGCAGAGGGAGACAAGATCGTCCACGGTGTAGGTCTTGGTGACGAGCAGGTCATAGCGCGCCTCCTGCGAGGAGACGGTGAGGTCGGCGCAGTCGTTTTCCGACGCGCCGTACCAGCTCACGGCCTCGGCGGAGAGGACGCGGACGGTGTCGGGGAATTTCAGTGTACCGACGAGCTTCGTGACCTCGTCCATACCGGGCAGCTCCTCGGGGAAGATTTCAAACGTCCCGGCCTCGCAGGCGGTGACGGAGACGGTGAGGTCGTCCGCCACGGTGAGGGCGAAGCGGAAGCCGTAGTCCTGCGCCGTGTCGTAGAGCAGGAGGTCCGTCTCGCCGGAGGTCAGGCCGGAGAGCTTGTAGGTGCAGCCGTCCTCGCCGAGCGACAGCTCGGCGGCGAGACGCGCCGCGTCGTAGTCAAGCGCCGTCCAGCTCCAAAGTGCCGTGTCGGCGTCGAGGAAGACGGAGAGACTGCCGTCCTCGTTCGTATAGCAGAGGGCGGAGGGCTTGCCGTCCTCCCCGGCCGAAGCGGCGGGCGGGAGGTCGGTATAGCTCGTGTCTGCGACGGTGAGCTTGCCCTTGTCGGAGGTGGTGAGGATAAAGTTGATGAGGAAGGCATCGTCGTAGGGGGCAGTGTCGCGGCGGCAGGCAAGGCGCACCGCGCCGCCGACCGTGCCCTGCGCGGTGATGTCGAAGACCGCGCTGCCGTCCGCGGCCGGCTCGGCGGCCGTGACGGTCAGGCCGCCGCTCTCCGCGCCCTCGGCGACCCACGACCAGCCCGCCTCGGGGGCGTTCTCCACGGTGACGCGGAGGCTGCCGCTGCCCGTGCTTTTCCAGCTGTACGGGTGGGATGATCCGCCGGCGGCGTGGGTGCGGGTACAGGCGGTAAGCAGTAGGGTCAGGAGTACACATACAGCAATCAGAAGCTTTTTTTTCATGTCGTCTCAGCCTCCACATATTTCGGCTCGATGGCAAATTCCATGACGGTCTTCACGCTCGGATCCTCCACACTGGCGACGGTGACGCGGTAGTAGACCTCCGTGCCTGTTCCGGCGGAGTATTCGTTGGCCGCGCTGAACGTCAGCGTTGCGCCGGAGAGGGAGAGAACATCCCCGGCGGCGGAGGTAAAGTCGTCCTTGAACTTCTCGGCGGTGTAGGTAAAGCCCTTGGAGGAGCCGACCACGGTGGGTGTGATGGTGACCTTTTGACCGCTGGCGACGAGCTGACGCTTCGTTTCGCCGCTGGCGACGGTGATTTCCTCGGTCGTGCCGGTATCCGGGTTGGTCGTGCCGGCGGTGAGCTTGAGCTGGATGTAGCTCGTGGTATCCGTCGTCGCGGTGTGGCGCATGATCTGGTTGCTCTGCCCGGCGGTGAGGCGGATGGCATTGGAGAAGGTAGTGCTGCCGCTGAAATACTCACTGCCGGAGATTTCATCCGTCTCGTAGAGCGTGACGGCGGCGGAGGCGACACCCACGCCGCTGCGGGTGCTGGGGCCTGTGCCGCGGATGCGGATGCCCGTGACCTCCTTGACGTTCGTCTCGTTGAAGGTCAGCTCGACCAAGCCTCCGGCGCGAAGCTCCGCCCAGCCCTGATCGGTGAGGTAGACGGCGGAGGACTCATACTCACGCTCGTAGACATCGTTCGTGGTGGTGTAGAGCAGCGAGACGGCCACATCGTCCGACGCGGCGGCGAGCTGAAGCGTCGTCATGCCGCTCGAAAGCGTGAGCGTGACGACCTGACGCGAGGGGGAGGTTTCGGCGGGTGTGCTGCTGGGCGCGCGGCTCACGCCGCGGCTGTCGGCCGCGGCATCGCAGCCGGAGAAGTCGATGTAGAACGTGTTGATGACGACGCCGGAGCGTATCTGCTGGACGATGGCGTAGCTGAGCATGACCTGCCCGCCCGCGTTGACATCGTTGAACGAGGCGACGAGGTCCAGCTTATTGAGGGTGTTGATGCCGGAGGCCGGAAGACCCGTGGCATAGAAGACCGTTTTGCCGTTGCTCTCGCCGAGGGTCAGCTTCGTCTCGATACGGTTGAAACCGTTGAAGACGCGGCTGTACTGTGCGCCCGCCGTCATGGTGACGCCGGAGAGCGAGGACGAGGCCGCCGTTTGCAGCGGGTAGACGTAGACATTCAGCGTATCGTCCGCAGAGCGCGGCTGACGGGAGGTGACGGAGGTGATCAGCTCCTGCGCGGACTTCGCCCACTTGATATTGTTCTCGGTGAAGTCGATGTTGATGGTTTGGAGCTGGTTGAGCGGGAGGTTGATGCTGTACGCCTTTTCACCGGAGTTCGTGCTGCTGCAGAGCTGCTCCGGCTCTTCGGAGTAGACCCACTGGTATTCATTCTCCGTGTTGATGATACGCCGCCCGTTGCTGCCCGCGAGGGAGACGTACATACTCTCGATGTTCCACGTCGTCTGCGTCTTGCTGCGCACCTCAAGGGTGACACGCAGGAGCTGGGAGACATCCTCGAGCGCGAGGTTGAAGCGGTCGGTCTTCCCGGCGCGGAACATAAAGCCTGGGTCGCTCTCCGTGCCGCCCGGCCACAGGTACTGGCCGATGACCTCGGACTGGCCGGATTTGCGCTCCTTGCCGGCGTAGGCGTACATAGCCTCGACGAGATCGTAGCTGGCGGTCTTGAGTGCGCCGTTGCTGTTGTAATACTCGACGACGGCGTTGACCTGACCGACGAACTGCGGCTCGGCGGCGTTCGTGGAGGCGGAGGTGTTGTACGTACCCGTGGTGATGGCGAACTCAAGGTTCACGGCGTAGGTGCTGGCATCGACCTGATACGTTTTGACGATGTCCGTCTCGGAGCGGCCTTTTTGCTCGCCGTCAGAGCCGTCGGCGGCCTCGTCGTGGTAGTTGATGTCGATCCAGCCGACGTTGCTGACGACCCACTGGCGGGAGACGGCCTCACTGGTCTGCTTCTTGATACAGATAGAGTCGATTTTGAGCTTATCGAAGACGTCGCTGTCGCTGGCGGTGTCCTCGGGGAGTATCTTGACGGCGGTCAGCTCGCCCATGTCGCGGTTGGTGCTGATGACGAACTGCTCGGTGTAGCCGCTGCGGAAGCCGTCCGAGGCGAGCTGCTGGTTGGCGAGGACGTAGGCGCTCTTGCCGTCCTCAAAGACGAGCTGGAAGAAGAACTGGTTCTTCGAGCCGCAGTCGCCCTCGCCGCCCGTGGAGGTCTGGTCGTCCCCGACCTCGACGGCCACGGTGTAGTTACAGCGCGCCTTGGCAAAGCGGGAGAGGGTCTGCGCCGTCTCGTAGGTCATGGAGTAGCGGTACTCCGACCAGTCGCCCGTGTCGGTGTCCACGGTGGCGCTCGTCTCGGAGTCGAAGGTAATGTCGGCGGTTTCCTGCCCGCCGTCCACCAAGACGGTGTCGGTCAGGGCAAGGAGCTTCTTGCCCTCGAAGGTGCGGTCATAGACACGGTCGGAGGTCTCCGTACCGTCGGTAATCGTCTCCCACTTCGCCGTGAGGGTGGAGAGGGAGGTAAGCTTATACAGCTCGATGCCCTTGCTCTGCCAGTCGTCCGAGCCGCGCAGGAGGAACTGCGCCCCGGTGAACTTGTCCACGTCCTTGAGCGAGACGAGGAAGCAGAGCGTGCCGCCGCTGCGGACGCCGACGCGGTACATGAAGCCGGAGGAAACGCCCGGCCAGTCGCCGTAGTAGCTCGTGACGGCGTCGGAGACGTTGATGGCCTCGCTGGTCTGCGTCTTGCCGCTCAGGTCGGTGTAGCGCAAGGTCATGATGAGGCTGCCGGACGTTCCGGAGAACTCCGTCTCGTCCGTGTGGAGGACGACGAGGTAGCGTTCGGAGTTGTCCAGCGGCAGGAGACGCGCGCCGGAGTCGTACTTTTGCAGTGTAAGCTCCGTGCCGACAGCGCCCTTGCTGACCGGGCGGATGGTCGTGCCGGAGACGGAGGGTGCGCGGTAGTAGTATTCCGGCACATCGTCAAAGCTGACGCAGAGCATGGTGTCGGCAACGTAGTGGTTGACGGTCACGATGTGGGGGTCGTAGACGGAGAAGCCCGTGATGCTGAGGGTGTCCACGCTCTCGCCCTCCGCCACATCGGGTGTGACGACGCGCTTTTGCGCCGAGGCGACGGCGGCACCCTTGTCGTTGACGGTGATGCCCGTGGCGGCCTTGGCCGCCTCCGTGCCGTAGAGGATACGGACGGAGTCGATGCTCTGCACGTCCGGCAACCCGGCGTAGAACGCGATCGTCTGACCGTCCTGCGCCAGTCCGGAGACTGTCTGCGACGGGGAGATACCGTTTTCGAGGGCGTAGCCGATGACGGAGGTCATGAGGGGGACGGCCGTCTCGCGCAGTGCGCCGTAGACGTCGCGGTAGCGCAGGAGGACGGCCGCGCACTCGTCAAAATCTCCGGAGGCGATGGCCTTTTGGGTGTCGTTGCCCATGGCGCGGATACCCGCGCCGTAGGTGTCGGCAATGTCGATACGGAAGACGCGACCCACGGTGGAAGTGGCATAGGCTTCGTTCTTCTGCTCAAGGCGGACGTCGCCGCTGCTGTCAACAGTGATGCGGAAGAGGCGGTCGCTCGTCCAGCTGAAGGTGCGGGAGGTGGTCATTTGGGCGAGGAGCGTGCCGTCAAAGTCGGCGTACTGGTGGCCGGAGAGGTAGCCGCAGGTCTTCATGCCGCGGATGGCAGAGACATGGTAGACGCGCAAGGCCTGACAGTGCCACGAGCCGCCGCTCGTCTTCGTGCCGGAGGCGGTCTGACGGTCGGGGTCGGTGCTGTCGCTTGTCACCTCGGAATTGGTGTCGCACATGAAGACCTCGACGCTCTGAATGTCCTTGACCGCCTTCAGGGGCTGGAAGAAGAACGTATCGGTCGAATACGCCTGAAAGGCCGTGGTGTCGCGCGCGGCGGTGACGCCGAGCTTCGACTTCAGGTTCGTCACGGTGTTGTCAACCTTTTTCGTCTCGCTGCCCTGTGCCTCCGCCCAGTCCATCGAGTCGGCCAAGGCGTTCTCGCCGGGGAAGATGCGGTGGCTGCGGACGTAGCCGTCCGTGTCGGTATAGGTGATCTTGAAGTAGAGTATTTCGTCCTCAAGGCTGCCGGAGGCACTGACGGTGCCTGTGCTGACCTGAAGGGCGTAGGTGTTGTCGTCCAAATCGCCGCGCAGGTCGCTGGAGGTGGCGGCCTGCGCGCTCTGCGGCAGGAGGACGGAGACGGACAGCGTCAAGGCCAGCAAGAGCGCGGCAAGGCGGTGTGCGCCCCGGAAAAGGCCGCGGGATTCTGTTTTGGGGTCACGGTTCGTTTGGCGCATGGTGCATCCTCCCTCCAAGGGTTTCGCGAGGTGTTATTCGATGGTCAGCAGGCCGACAAAGCCCGTCATTTCAAAGACCTCCATGACCATCTTGCGGACGTGGGTGAGCGTGAGGCTGCCGCCCTTTTTGGCCATGGCCATATAGAGACGCTTGATGATGCGCAGTCCAGCGCTGGAGACGTATTCCAGATTTTCCATGTTCAGGACAATCTTGTCGAAGCGTTCCGCCGTCTGCATGAAGATGGTTTCGACGTCGGGGGAGGTGATGGTGTCGAGGCGGCCCTCCAGCACAAGCTCGCCCTCCGAGCCGCGGTTAATGAGTTTTACGTTCATTGTTCTGCTCCTTTTTCCTTATGCGCGGTGCGCTGTCTGCGGTTGTAGAGGACGAGATCCTCCAAGGTGATGTCCACGACGACCTCGTCGAAAAGCTCCATGGTTTCGATGGGCGTCGGCATGTCGATGTCGCCGATGTTGGCTTGCAGGAACGCCACGATGTCCATGCCCTCCTCGGTGATGAGCGGCGGCTGTTCGCTGCTCTCCGGCTCGGTCGTCTCCGGGGTGGGAAACTCCGGCTCGGGTATCTCCGCCGGGACGGAGATAGGTTCGGGGGTGGGTTCGGGGATGACCTCGGGGACGGGTTCGGGGATAGGCTCGGGCGTGGGGACGACCTCCGGCGCAACGGGTGCGGGCGCTTCCTGCACGGGTGCGGCGGGTGTCTCCTGTGCGGGCGCGGCGGGAATGTCCTTCATCCGCGCCGCCACGGCAGCGTCCACGCTGCGCTGGATTTCACGCAGGAGTGCATCGTAGCTGAAGCGTCCCAGCAGCTCGGACATGGCACTCTCCGCGCTCGCGGGCGCGGCGGGTGCGGGTGTCTCCTGCACAGGGGCGGGTATCGGTGTCGGTGTTTCCGCTGCGGGTGCGGGTGCGGGCGCGGGCACAGGCTCGGCGGCTTCTTCCTCGAAGGAGAACGTCACGGCGGGCTTGTGTGCCGACTTCGCGGCGGCCTTGGCCGCTTGCAGCGCGTCCTCGCTCTCCGCGTCCGTCTCCACGAACGTAACAGCGGCGCGGCGCGGCGCGGCGGTCGGGGCGACGTCGAGGTCCTCCTCGCCCCAGCGCTTGCGCTTGCTGTCGAGGTGCTTTTCGCGGCTGGCGCCGACGACCTCCTCCCATGTCCGCTGTCCCTCCTCGCCGGAGAAGTAGCGGCTTTGGAAGCCACGTTCGTTGAACATGGCGACCACGTCCTCCGGGACCTCGACACGGAACGTGGAGCGGCTGGTGGCGCTCATGACGGTGAACGCCTGACCGCGCGGGGCGGTCGTGATCTGCTCCTGCTCGACCTCGTTGATGCCGCCCGCCTTTTCATAGAGCTTGCAGAGATCCTGAATGTCGTTGGGCGCGAGGGCGAAGATGAAGCTGTACTGGCAGGCGTTGATGATGGCGGTGGACTTGCGGGCGATTTCCTCGCTGCCGACGAAGTCCTTGATGTTTTGGGTGATGACGATCTGCATGCCGTTGTACTTACGGATACGCTTGGCGAGCTGGAACATGAAGTCGAGGGCGACGGGGAACTTGGTGTCGATGAAGACGTGCGCCTCGTCGATGACGACCACGATTTTGCGGTGCAGGCCGTAGCGCGTGTTGTAGTCACGGTTTTTGATGATCTCGTTGTCGATGTACTTGAGTACCAGCAGCATCTGCGCGTTGGCGATGGTGCTGTTGCGGTTGGAGATAAGGCTCTGGAAGTTGAAGACCGTGAAGTTCTCGTCCGTGGTGACGGTGGACGGGCCGTTCCAAATGTTCGCGTTGCGGCCGCCCGTGGAGAACTTGGCGATATAGTTCATGAGGGTGCGCAGGATGGTGCGGATGTACTCGTTGTCCGTGCGCTGGAACTCGGAGAGGACGGTGTCGTAGAGGTCGTCGAAAATGGGGTAGTCCTCCGGGTGGAGGCGGCTCAAATCGCTCTCGCCCGTGATGCCGCGGTTGGTATACATACGGTCGATGAGGCTGTTGAGGTACTCCATGGCGTCCTTGTCGCAGTCGGGCAGGATCTGACGGAAGAATTCCTCCAGGAATTGCAGGTGCGTGGCGTAGCTGCCGGAGACGGTGCTGCCGTCCGACTCGTCATCGTCGAGGGCGGTGATGATCTGGAACGGGTTGAGGCGGCCGAACTGGGCGTTGCCGACGTTGATGAACTTGCCGTGCAGGTTCTCGGCCAGCTCGGTGTATTCGTTTTCGGGGTCGAGGATGAAGATCTTGCAGTCGTCCGCCGCGAGGTTCGTCAGAAGGCTCTTCGTGGCGTAGGACTTACCGGAGCCGGACTTGCCGACGATGACCATGTTGGAGTTGACGCGCTCACTGTCGCGGCGGAAGAAGTCGACGAAGACGGGGACGCCCTGACTGCTGCCGAGCTTGATACCGCCGACGTCGGAGACGTGGGCGTAGATCCACGGGAAGCAGGCGGCGAGGGAGTTGCTGGGGATGCCGCGGCTCTGGCGGGACATGGGGTCATAGCCGCTGACCTGCGAGCCGATGAACGCCTGCATTTGGTCGAACTCCATGTTGTTCAGGCGGAAGCCGCTCTCCTGATAGTAGCGGCGCACCGTGCGCTTCATGTTGGCGATGACGGTACGGTCGGACTTGGGCGGCTGGGGAATGGTGGTGTCGGCGCGGGTGGCGGCAATGTCGTAGACGGTGACGTAGATATTGGCCTCAAGGAGCGATTCGTTGTCCTGCTGGAGTGTGGCCAGCAGCTCGCCGAGCGTGTCGATGTGGCTTTGCAGCTCGATACGGCGAGAGTCCACGCCCGTGGCCATGAACTGACCGCGCAGCTCCTGAAGTGAGCGGTCGATACCGCGGATGGCCTTGCTGCGCTCCATCGGGCGGCACTTGACGACGACCTTCGTGCCGGGCATGGACATGACGCCCGCGAGCCAAGCGTCACCGACGACGGTGGGATACGTTACGAGACGCATATTGTGGGTGATGATGCGGTTGATCTCCACGGTGCGCGCCTTGACATCCACCGTCTGCGGCATGGCCCACGCGGCGTAGTCCTCGGGGACGAGCTTTTCAATGTCGTGTTCGTCGAAGTCAAGCTGGTTGGTGTAGCGCAGGAAGACGGCCAGCTCCTTGTCGTTCAGAAGCTTGGGCGACATCTCCGCGCTGCGCAGTGTGCTGAGGGCGGACTGCACCTGATTGTGGAGCTGGCGCTTGTCACTCTCGAAGAGGACGAGGTAGTAAAACGGCTCGATGACCTTATTGTCGGTGCAGAGCGAGTGAACGTCGTTGATACGGTCGTACATGACCTCGACACGCGCCTTGTATTCCGCCTCGCTGAGCATCCCCTTTTCGTAGGAGGCTTTCAGCGCGTCGAGACGGTCGTACTCAAGGTCGAGGTACTTGTCGTAGAGGATGGGACGCTCGATTTTGACGATGTTGGCGGCGTACTCCGGGTTGATGGCGCGCAGGACACGGCCAAGGCCGTTTTCGATGGCGTTGTTGCGGCGGAACGTGCTGAAAAAGCGGAACTCCACGGCGGGTATCTCCAGCACCGCGCCGAAATACTTACCGCCGTATTCGATGCAGCCGCCGCTGATGCCCGTGAAGGCCATGATCTGCGCGATGTTGGCGCGGTCAACGTTTGCGTCCTTCGCGGCGGCGCGCTGACCGGCGGAGGCTTTCGATTCCTCGGCGCGGCGGGCGCGGATGGCCTCCTTTTCCTCCGGGGGTGTCTCTTTGCTCTTGAGCAGCTGATCCTCCTGCTTGCGGCGCAGGGCTTCCTCCTTGGAGACGGTGGGCTTGGCGGATTTTTTCTTCTTTTTCTCGCCCTTGAAGAGATGGTCGAAGCAGACGGCCTCCGCCGTTCCGTCCTTGCGGGCGAAGAAGAGGTCATCGTCAAAGAGACGGCCGAAGCGGCGCACGTAGCCGAAATGGCGGATGATGTGCAGGAGGTAGGCGTAGTTGGGAACGGTGTCGATACGGACAAGGAGCGCAACGGCGAGAAGACCGACGCCGAGGGCGATAAAGAGCTTGCCGGGGAGGCTGGAGAGCAGGACGAAGACGAGCATCGCCGCTGCCACGCCGCCGACTAAGATGTCGGCAAGGGTGACGCCCTTGAAAAGCTCGATCTCTACCTTTGTTTTGCCGGGTATCAGTCTCATCTGTGGCTCACCACCTTTGGAGTGTTATGGGGGAGGGTTGTCGGGTTATTGGCCGTGCTTGGGCGGCGGTGTCGTGCGCTTGGGCGGCACGGGACGCAGCTTGGGCATGGAGATTCCCATCGGGGGCGCTTCGGGTACGGTGGGTGTTTGACGGCCGTATTCCGCGTTCCACTGCGGTATGGCCGGGGCTTCGGGCGCAGCCGGGGCGGCCGCGTCCGCAGCTGCGTCGTAGATCGGCATGGAGGCCGGGGCTTCGGGGATGGGTGCTACCTGCGCGCCGTATTCCGCGTCCCAATGCGGTATGGGCGGCGCGACCGGCTCTTCAGGCGCCGGGTTGCTCGTGTCGTAGGTTGACATATACGGCGCCTCGGGGATGGTCGGCTCGGCGGGCTGCGGCTGGGTCGGGTTCGTAATCTTCGTGGGCTCGGCGGGCTGCGGCTGGGTCGGGTTCGTAACCTTCGTGGGCTCGGCGGGCGGGGAGGACTTGGTGGTCGTGCCGCCGCCGCTCGAGGTGGTCGTGCCGCCGCCGCTCGAGGTGGTTGTGCCGCCGGCCGGACCGCTGTCCCTGCCGCCGCCGGGGTAGCGCTGAGCGCCGGACGAGCCGCCGCTCTGCTTTTGCGCGCTGCCGCCGCCGTTCTTATCGCGGCTGAACATACTGCGGATGCCGAGGTCGTTCTTGCGCAGGCTGCCGACGTCGCCGTAGCCGGTCACGCGGTTGCGCAGGTGGTCCATCGTGTTGCGGACACTGTCGCCGAGGTTGCTGGCGTTGATGGCCTGATAGCCCGCGTTGTCCGCGAGGATGCCCGTGATGACGCCGCTGGCACGCTTGGCGGTGGACATACCGCCGAGGATGAGCAGGAACTTGCCGATTTGGTTGAGCACGCTGTTTTCAAAGAGGACAAGGTCGCTGCCGGAGATGATGGGGATGAGAAGCAGCAGGACGCGCATGGCGATGAGTGTGCCGAAGACGCCGAAGCACTGCACCACGAAGGCAGTCGTCCACTGCTTGAATTTTCCGCCCTCGTCGAGCGGCATGACGCCGATGAACGGCGGCGCAACGAGGTAGAGGAAGACCATGTTGAAGACACGCGCCACGCAGTCGAAGATGATGACCGCGAGGTCCCAAATAAGCTTGAACGAGACGAGGAAGAGCATGATGTGGTCGAGCGAGGAGATGTTGAAGTCGCTCGAGACGTCGGAGTAGCTGTAAATGCTCTTCTCGCCGATGTAGTACGCGCCGCGCAGGGGGTCTTCGATGGAGGCGTTCTGGTTATAGGCGGAGTTGCGGGCGGCGCGCATGGTACACATGAGGAAGACCATGCGGTCGAGGGGGACATTGTAGCTGTTGGTGACGTTTTGGCGCGTGTAGGTGCGCAGCGGGGCAAAGGAGCTGTCCGTCTGCAGGAGCTTCATGCACTTTAAGAGCGCGTTGGAGATGGAGGTGTTATAGACGTCGAAGCTCAGGTCGGTCGAGGGGTCGGCGGCGTTGACAATCTCCTGAAGCGCGGACTGCCACGACGCGCCCTCGGTGGTGACATAGTAAAAGTCGAAAACGCCCTGCTGCTCCAGCTCCTGCAGGTCGCCGCGGATCTCGTTGTAGCAGCTGTTGAGGTTGTAGCGGCTGTTGTAGGAGGGCGCGAGGGAGTAGTTGGCGATGGTGTCGAGGACGCGCGCCATGGTGGCGAACTGCTCGTCGGTAAATTCGATGGTGTCCTCCTGCCCTAAGCTGTCGGCATGGTTGAAGGCATAGTTGATTTGGGTGAAGAGCTTGTCGGACAGGGAGAGGACGACGTTGAAGATGAATGTCAGGCTGACGATGATGATCATGCTCTTGAACGCCCCGGTGAGAATGTCGCCGAGGGACTGCTTCATGCGGTCGCCGGAGTCCACGGCCTTCTTCGCCACCGCGATGATGGCGAAGATGAAGCACAGGAGAATGCCGATGAGCGCCATCGCCCAATAGACCTTCTCGACGACGGTGTTGCCGAAGAACACATCCAGCAGGGACTGGGTCTTGCCCTGATAGCGTACCTTCGTGACGCCGCTCATAACGCTGAAGCACTGGTTGAGAAGGCTGATGACCCACATCAGGCCGGATTCAATGATGTAGAGGACGCGGGAGAAGAACCCGCTGAAGCCGTCGGAGAACCAACCGCTGACGCTTTGAAAGGCATCTAAGACATTCATAACACAATTCCTCCGTAGGAAGCTCGAGGGGAGCTGTCAGCGCACCGTGAGGGTCTTTCGGGAGATCACGATGTAGATACAGACAGCCACCGCGATGCCGATGACGATGGCGAAGAAGAGCAGGCTGCTCCAGTTGAAGTAGAGCAGGATGGTGAAGCTGTAGGTCGTCACGTTCCCGGCCTTGTCCATGAGCGTGATTTGGTATTCGCCGCTCTCCGTCAGCTCACTGGTGTAGTTGATGGCCCTGCCGTCGAGGGTGATGGCGATACTCGCGCCCGATTCAATGTCGGCAAGGGAGACGGGGCCTCTGGCCTGTCCGCGCTCGTCCACCTCGGCCAAGGCGAGGGTAGGCGGTGTGGTGTCCACCGTGACATCGAGGGAGTAGGTCTTGCCGTTGCGCGGGCAGCTGTACGAGATGACGTAGTACCCCTCCTTTTCCATGGAGACGTAGCTGCGGTCGTAGTAGATCTCCTCCCCGTCCAGCGTGACGTTGGTGATGCTGAAGCCCGTGGGCATGGTGTAGCCGGAGAGGCGGCAGGTCGTCTCTCCGACGATGGAAAACGTGAGGGGGCGGTATTTTTGGGCGTTCACCGTTGCCTCCACCACGTAGTCGCCGATGTCGGAGATGTGGGTGAGGTCGGGCTGTTCAAGTGCCGTGCCGTTTTTATAGAGTGTGACCTCCACGCCGTCGTCCGGCTCAAGGCGCACCTCGCCGCGCACGATCATCCCGTCGGCTACGGTGGAGAGGAGCTGCGCGGTCGAGCCGACGGTGTAGAGATAGCCCTGTCGGTCGCGGTCGTAGGTCACGCCGTCGGAGACGGTGACGCGGGTGCTGTACGCATCGGAGGTCGTTGTCTCGAGCGGCTCACCCGTTTCGATGTCCAGCTCGCCGCTGTACCCGAAGTCGGCGTAGGCCGGGACGCAGAGGGTCATGAGCAGGAAGAGCGCGGCGATCAGGGCGGGGAGGCGGTGTTTCAGGTTCATGGCAGTTTTCACGCTCCTTCGCCCAAGACTGCTTCGTTGCGCACGGCCAAGTCGTAGTAGACATTGTCGGCGCGGAAGACGTGGCTGCGCAGCTCGTCCATTTCCATCTGTCCGATCTGATAGTACGGACACTGGTAGCTGGGCGTGTACTTCGTTTTGAGGGGGTAGTTGCCGAACGTGACGATGATGGCGTTGCCGGTGGACTCCTTGTTGTTGAGCTTTTGCAGCTCGCTGGGGTAGATGAGCGGGCGTGTCTGCGTCTGCGTGGAGACGTTCACATCGCCCTCCTTGCTGCCGAGCGACGAGGAGGTGGAGGTGGTACGCACCGTCATATTGCCGCACAGCTCGGAGAACTCCTTGCACGTGCCGATGTCGTTCGAGCCGATGAACATCTTCATGCCGCAGTTGGACTTGACGATGTCGGCGACCTTTTCACCGTAGACGTTGTTGAGCTGGGAGTAGCTCTGCACGACCATGTTGAACCAAATCTTACGGGAACGGCCGACGGTGATCATCTTGTCGAATTTCTCAATCTTCGGCATATTGCCGAACTCATCGAGGATGAAGTAGACGTTGCGCGGGAGACTCAAATCCTCGCGGGCAGACGCGACCTTGATGAGCGCTTTATACATACACAGCACGAACACGGCGGCGAGGCCGTGGCGCGTGTCCTTTTCGTCGGGAATTTTCAAAAACAGCGCGGTGGGCCGCTCGGCAAAGCTGGCGGCATTGATGTCCGTGGCGGAGGTAAGGCCGCACAGGCCGCGGTCGTTGAACATATTCATTTTATCGAAGGCGATGGACATATAGCTGGCCATCGTCTGGTCGGCGGCGGACAGCACCTGACGCGAGAGCGTCACCGCCTGAGACAGCGGACTGCGGCCGGCGAAATACTCCTTGAGAACGCGGAAGTTGTCCTCGCTGTTGCTGATGGCTTTATTGATGTTGAAGAAGTTGAATTTTTCCTTCGTCATGCCCAGCTCCGGGTTCTCGCTGTCCTCCAGCATGGCAAGGCAGACGGCCATGATGAGAGAGCGCGCGCCCTTTTCCCACAGGGGGTCCTTCTCGTTTTCCACGGGACACATGACGGAGATGAGGTCGTTGAGGTCCTCAAACATTTCATCGTAGATCCGCTGCTTGGTGACGGCGATATCGTCCTGACAGTGGGTGGGGTCGGCGTAGGCATTGCCGTTCCACTCGATCCAAACCTCACCGTCCGTGGCCGGGCCGTCGGGCTGCTTTAAGTCGGGATAGCCGCCCATTGCGTCGCGGTGGGCGCGGATGCCGTCGCTGATGTGGACGTACTGCTGGTACATATCCCAAATACCCTCCAGCGGATTCCAGCGGCTGGAGGCGTAGGTGTCGCGCAGGTCGAGCAGCAGCACGTCATAGCCCCGCTCCTTGAGGAATTTGGAGTGGAGGGAGAAAAGCTCGCCCTTGGGGTCGGTCATGATCATGGAGCTGCCGCAGTTCGTTGCGCCGATGAGCTGGATCATGGGGTTGATGAAGGTCGTGGTCTTGCCGGAGCCGGTAGAGCCGATGACCAAAGAGTGTGTGCCGGAGAGGAAGTTAATTTCCAGCTTGCCTTTTTTATCGAGGATGGCACGGACGGGGACGCCGTCCTTCTTGACCTCCTGCAAATGCTCGTAGGTGGTGGCGGGGAAGTAGCTGTCGCGCTCCTTGTCGGTGAGGAAGCGGCTGTTTTCCAAGGCACTGTCGCTGATGACGTTGTCCTTGCCGCGTGTGCCGAGCAGTCCCTTGCCCGCACCCTTGCCGCCGAAGACCATCGGCCACAGCCAGAGCATGAACCAAAAGACGAACAGCACGACGTAGCCGATGACCCATGTACCGGGCTTGAGCAGGAGGGTGAGGTCGAGCTCAAAGCCGCTGCCGCTCGCCGCGGTGATGAGGCCGTGGATGAGCTGGCGGAGGATATAGCCCAGCAGCGCACCGCCGAGGACGAGCAGCAGCAGCCACTTAAGCAGCTTCTTCGGCTCAAGGGCGGTCAGTTTTTCCGTGATCTGTTTGAGCATCGTGTCTCATCCTCTCTTTTCGCGTCTTTCGCGGGGGTGTGTTTTTCGCCTGCTACGAGGCGACGAGCATATTCTGCCACGCGGCGGGGAAGTGGTTTGCCATGCCGTAGTTATTCACGCAGCTCACCGCCCATGACGGTACGTAGATGTTGCCGCTGCCGCCCGCCGTTACAGTGCCTTCGCCGCTGGCTTGCTGCATTGCCCAAAAGCCGAGGTAGACACGTCCGTCGTTCTGCAAAAGGACATTATCCCCTACGACCAGCATTTGCATTGTACTCAGGGTGCCGCTGCCGCCGTCGCTGTTGACAACGTTCACGTAGCTGTTTACGGATGACTTGAGGGCGGTGCTGAGGGTGTTCAGCGTGCCGCTGTACGAGTCCTTCGGCTTGTAGAAGAAAAGCATCGTGCCGGAGGAGCGGTTGTCGAGCGTTGCACCGGAATCGACCGCCGCCGAGCTGCTGAGTACGAGTGTGCCGAAATTCGTGCAGGTCGAGCCGTTGCTCAGGGAGAAGGCGTTGGAGACCTTGCTGCTTGACCCCACGGCGACACAGCCGCCGCTGAGGATGACAAGGTCGCCGCCGTCACAGGTGAGCGAGCCGCCCTTGCTGTCGCCGAGGCAGAACTGCTCGATGGTCGCGTTCTTCTGGACGACGATGTCGCCGCCGTTGTTGACGATGGCGCCGTTGTTGTAGAGGACGCCGCTGATACTGAGGACGCCGCCCTTTTCCACCGTGACGGTCACGCCGGGCTCAATGTAAACGTAGCCGTTGTAGTTCGCCACCTGACCGCTGCTGACGGTGTAGTCGCTGCGGACGGCGGAGAGCTGCTCTTTGTAGCCGACGTACATGACGAACTGGGTCATGCTGCTCCAGTACCACGAGCGGTTGCAGTTGATGTTGCCGCTGTCGCTGTCGGCGTAAATGCGGGCATCCCAATCGTTGGCAACGTTGTAAAAGAGGCCGACGCGGCCGGAGGCAATATTGGCGCTGCTGACCACGCCGGGGGTCAAGACCGTGATCACGCTGCGGGTTGTACCGCTGCCGGGCAGGAAGCCCTTATGGGCAGTGGAATAGGCGAGGGTGTCGAGCGTACCGTTTGACGAGCCGAGGATGAAGCTGTACTGGCGGGCATTGCCGTTTTCGCTGTCATCGCTGCGGTAATACAGCTCCAGATTGGCGATGTTGTCCAGCGTGCGGAAGGACTTCTCGCCGTAGGCCACGCCCTCCGGGATGTCGGTGCGGATGAACTGGAAGGGGCTGTCGCTGGTGCGGCGCGAGCCGTCGACCATGTATTGGCCGCCGTTCCACTCATAGAGGAGCAGAACGGGATGGCGGTAGCCCGCGCTGTCTCGGCGGGGCAGGTCGTCCTGACTGTCCACGCGCTCCCAGCGCCAAATGTCGATCGTGCCGTCCGCTCCGGCCACGGGCGCGTCCGCCGAGGCGGGGGACACGAACGTGAGCTGGGCGCAGAGCGCGAGGGCGATCAGACAGAGGAGGGTGCGTTTTGCGGGGCGGATGGTCATTTTTCAAGTCCCTCCTTTGCTTTCGGCGCTTGGGGTTCGGATGGGCGGGAGACGGCGCGCAGGGCTTCCTCCGCCGCGGCGGGGAGGTGGGCGCGAAGCTGCGGCGAGGCGGCAAGGCGGGTGATCATGTCCTGCACCGACTGCCCGAGGGGAAGCTCCTGACGCAGCGCCGTCTGCCCGAGGGCAGACGCGGCGGCCAGCTCGCAGACCTCCTGCACGGAGTGCGCCGCACGGCGGCGCAGACGGTCGTCTGCCTCACGTCCCGCCCAGACCGCCTCACAGCGGTGCGCGGTACGCGCCAGCAGCGGCGCAGGGGCGGCCTCCGGCTCGTGGGTGGCTCGGCGGAGGGCATTTTGAATTTTCAGAAACTGCTCGTCGTGCATTTTTCCCGCTCCCTTTGATGGCTGGCATTTGTAAGAAAGGGAGGCGGAGAGTCGAGGTCTTTTTCCGTCCACGGCTCTCTGCCTCCGCTTGTATGACCGTTACAGGCGATCCTCCGTGCGATGCGGTGGTCGGGAGTCAGTTGCCGGAGGGAATCGTGCCGATGTTCGTGCCGGCGGCGTCGTTCGCCCACTTGACCATCACGCTCATGCCGATCTTCAGGGCAACGATGAGGACGAAGATGAGAACGAAGCCGATGATGGCGTTCTTGAGGTGGGACTTGGCCTTCTCGCGCTCCTGAGGCTCCTCGGCCTTGGCAAACTTCACGCCCAGCAGGACGCAGTAGAGCGTACCCACTGCGCCGACGACGCCGAGGATGGGCCCGAGCAGGTTGTTCAGCAGGCTGATGATGGGGTTGACGACGGCGTCATAGCTGTCGGCAAAGGCCGGGGTGACCATCAGCACGAGCATCACCGCCACCGTCGCGGCGTTGATGAGCTTTTTGTTGAAATTCTCTCTCTTGTTCAGCTTCTCCATGATGTTATATACCTCCTAAATTTGTAGGCCGTTCAGCCTTGAAGCTCCTTGCGAAGCTGTTCCCGCGCACGGGAGAGCTGGGTGCGGACGGTGCTTTCGTTGCGCTCAAGCACCAGAGCAATTTCCCGCGTGGAAAGCTCCTGCAAATAAAACAGGCAGATGACCTCGCGGTAGTCGGGACGGAGGCGGCGCAGTGCAGCCTCCAAGTCGGAGGCGATCTCCGCGTTTCGGAAGCTGCGTTCCTCGCAGACAATGTCCTCGTCCAGCTCGGTGAGCCGCTTTTGGGCGTGGTAGAGACTGTACGCATGGTTGATGGTAACGCGCAGCAGCCACGCCTTGCGGTGTTCCTCGGAAGCAAATTCCGGCTTTTTCGCATAGTACGCCAAAAAGGTGTTGGAGAACACATCCTCCGCGTCCGCGAGGGACGCGGTGTTGCGCACCGCTACCTTATAGACCATGTCGGCGTAGGTTCGAAGCACGAAATCTTCGCTCGTATAGAAAACACCGCAGTCCACCGTTTTGTCCCACTTTCTTTCGGAAAATCTCCCCGCCGCGATGACCGGGAGGCCAAGGGGGTCATTGGCGCTCTCCGCGGGCGCGTGGAAACGTTTCCGCGGCTCGTGAGAAGCTCCGCATAGGGCTACCTAACCCATATATTATAATCATTCGACAAAATCCGTCAAGTCTTCGTTCAGAAAGATGCGGGAAATCTGTCATTTCGTGGAGAATGACGGTGGGATAGGTGGTGGTGTTTGTTTGATTTGGGGTGATGGGGTGGGTGGGGCGGGCGGGGTGCGCCGCATCTGTCATTCCGAGTCGGTGGCCGACGTCACCGGCTTGGGAATCCGTTGTTTTTCGCGCCGTCGGCGCGGCGATTCATCTGGGTGCGGTGTACTGGGCGGATGGACACGCCCGTTCTGTCAGGTCGGGGCAGGGGTCTGCCACGTCCGCGGGAGGGGCAAAGCCCCTCCCCTACGGACGATCCAAAGAGTCGTGTGGCTTATTAAAGCGGGCAGGGGAAGGCGGTGAAGACGGCGTGGCCGTTCGTGAGGGTGAACGGGTACTCATACGTCTCTGTTTCGTCGGTGAGGGTGGCCTTGCCGTTGTCGTCGAAGTCCTGACGTGTCAGGGTCTGGGTCAGCACGCCGCTCTCGCCGTCGAGCGTGACGGCATATGCGAGCTTGCCGATGGTGATGTCGCTGCCGCGCTCACCCATCGTGGCGTAGAGGACACCGTCCTTCTCGACGAATTTGCCCGTGGCGAGCCACTCGTCGGCAAGGCTTTCGCTGACATACGTACACAGGAGGTCACGCAGGTCGGCAAGCGTGGTGACATAGCCGAGCTCCACGGGGTAGAGCTCCGTGCCGTCGTCCGTCTTGGCCGTGGAGACTTCGGAGGCCAGCGGCGGCATGGTCATATAGAACCACGACCACATGGTCTGCGCGGCGTAGTAGTCGGAGATAACCGCGTCCTCCTGCGGAACGGTCAGCAGGAGCTGCACCTTTGCGTCGAGGGCATAGTAAAAGTCGCTGTACGGGATGTCGAAGCTCTGCGCTCCGGCGGCGTAGGGTGCGAGGATGTAGACGTCGAAATAGACGGTCATGCCCGTCTCGGTGAAGTAGAAGCTCGCGTTTTCGGCAAGGTCATTCACCTTGTCAAGATAGTCGTCAAAGTAACCGTCGGCGAGGCTGCTGTCGTATATCTGCGAGGAAATCTTGGTGGCCAGCAGGCTCGTCAGGTTCTTGCTGAGAGGGTCTTCCTGATTGGCGAGGTTGTCGAAGGTGAGGAACTCACCCGTGAGGATGTCGAAATTCCACGTCTTGAGACCGGTGTTGGGGTGCGTGCCGCCGCCGCTGCTGTACGCGGTGCAGACGGCGCTGGCCAGCCCCTCGGTCTGGTAGCCGCTCTCGTAGGTCAGCTCCTCGGCGTAGGGCATCCAGTTGGCCTTGCCCTCGTCGTCAAGGGCTTCATAGGCGGCCTTGGCATTTTCGAGGGACTCCTGCGCGGCGGTGTCAAGCGACTCGGCGGCCTTGACGATCTCGGCGTTGAAGTCCGCGCAGCTCTCCGCCATGGGCGAATCGTCAAACTCGTAGAGCTGGCCGTCCTTCGTGTAGAGGGCGAGCTGCGGAAGGGTGTATTTCTCGGTCAGCAGCACCACGCCGTCGTCATTGGAGAAGCTCTCCTCCTTGGTGAGCGTCGCCTCCATGACCACGTGGGGCGCAGCGGTGTCGGTGGTGTCGGTGGTCGTGTCGTCCGTCTGTGTCTGCGTCGTGCCGCAGGCAGCGAGAGAGAGGACAAGTGCGAGGGAAAGTGCGAGGGATAAAAGCTTTTTCATGATAGTCTCCTTTCGGACAGGGTTCGCGTTGGTTTTTGCGTTGGTTATTTCTGACCGCCGAGATAGCGGATGGCCAGCATCGTGATGTCATCAAACTGCGGGGCTTCGCCGACAAAGGTGTCGATGTCCGCCTTCAGCTTCGGCAGCAGCTCAAGCGGCGTGTCGGCAAGGTGGCTGTTGAGCGAGGCGAGCATACGGTCGGTGCCGTACAGCTCGTTGTTCGCGTCCGTCGCCTCGGCCACACCGTCGGTGTAGACGAAAAGCCTGTCGCCCGGAGCGAGCTGCAGGGTGTACTCCTGATAGCGGCTGGAGTCGAGGCAGGCCAGCACAAGGCCGTGCGGGTCCTTGACCAGCTCGTATTCGCCGTTGGCGCGGCAGAGGGCGGGGTACTCGTGACCTGCGTTGGCGCAGGTGAGCTTCCCGGTGGACAGCTCCAAGATACCGAGCCACACGGTGACGAACATATCGATGGGGTTGTTGACGCAGAGCTGACCGTTGACCTCCTCCAAGACCTCCTTGGGGGATTTGCCGCTCTGTGCGCTGTTTTTCAGCAGCACCTTGGTGATGACCATGAAGAGCGCGGCGGGGACACCCTTGCCGGACACGTCCGCGATAACGAGGGCCAAGTGGTCGTCATCGACGAGGAAGTAGTCGTAGAAATCGCCGCCGACCTCCTTGGCCGGGGTCATGGTGGCGTAGATGTCGAACTCCGTGCGCTCGGGGAAGGCGGGGAAGATACACGGGAGCATACTGGACTGAATTTCCGTGGCGACAGACAGCTCCGCGCCGATGCGCTCCTTCTCCGCCGTGATGGCGGTGAGGTTTTGGATATAGTCGTAGATGCTCTGCTCCATCTCGCGCACGGCCTGATAGAGCCGCCCCATCTCGTCCCCTCGATGGAGCTGCGGGACGTTGAGCATACTCTGCTCGTGCGTGACCTCCCCGGCCTTCTGCTTTTTGATGAAGTTGTCCGCGATGGCGGACAGGCGGTTGAGCGGCGCGACGAGCAGCAGCTGCGCGGAGATGGCGGACAGCACCACAAGCACGGCGGTGATGATGAGCAGTATACGGATGAGGTTCGTCAAAAATGATTGCTCCGCCGCCTCCGTCTCCTTCATGGAGAAGATGACGGCCATGTAGCCGCGGGTCGTGCCGCTATCGTCCCGGATGGGCGCAAGGGCGTAGACCGCGCCCGCGCCGCGGCTCTCCTGCCGGACGGCGGGAACGGTTTCGCCCGCCATAAGCTTATCCTGTATGGCGATGAACTCCGGGAACGTGAACGTCTGAATCTCGCCTAATTGCAGCGCACCGGGGCGGGTGTCGGTATTATAGACGACGTAGAAGCCCTCGTCGGACGGCTTGAGGCAGCAGATGGCGACCACACCGTAGTACTGCTGGATCTCCATCAGGCGCGACTGCACGCTGATGTAGCTCTCGTCCGTTGCGCCGCGTTCAAGGTAGCGGTCGATGGAGTCCGGCTCGACGAGTGCGGCCGTGGCCACGGCCAAGTTCTCCGCTGTCTGCGTGACCTGACTGTCGAGGTTTTCACGGTAGGCGTTGTAGCTGAACCACACCGCCGCACCGCCGATGACCACGGCGATGAGGATGATGTTCAGGACGCTCTTCATGCCCATCGAGAAGCGGATCTTGTATTTTTTTGTCATACTCGGTGTTTCCTCCTCATGCCGCACCAAATCAGAGCTTTTTGCGGATGGTGAGGATATTCTTGCCGTCCTCATACGAGTATTCAACATCGTCCATGTTCTTCTTGACGAGGAAAATGCCGAGGCCGCCGATTTCGCGGGATTCGGCACTGGCGGTGACGTCTACGTCCTCGCGGTCGAGGGGATTAAAGGGCTTGCCGCGGTCGAGGAAGCGGATGGTAACCGTGGGCGGGTCGCCGCCCGCGTCCACGTCCACCTCCGCCTCACCCAGCTCGGGGTGGTAGGCGTAGTTGGCGATGTTGACGAAGATCTCCTCGACCGCCAGCTCGACCTGCATTTGAACCTTCGGCGAGCAGCCGTACTTTTCAAGCTCCGTGCCGATGAAGTCGTTGACGGTCGTCAACTGGTTGACCTCGGCGGGGACACGCATTGTTTTCATCATACTGTCTGACTCCTTTCCTGCTCACAAGAGCAAGGGGCGTTGTTTATTTCGGCTGCACCTGCTGCTGCGGCTGCTCGCCGAGCTTGACGCCGCTGCCCAGCTCTATTCCGCGCACCTTCAAGCTGCGTTCCAGATTGGTCTTGAACAGCTTGTTTTCCAGCAGGATATTTTTCGCCATTTCCAGCGGCTTCTTTCCCTCAAGCACCTTGGAAATCTTCTCGATAGAGGCGCGGTTTCCCTTCTCCGTGGCGACCTCCTTGAGCATATCTCCGAAGTCCTTCGTCATCTTCACCTCGGCTTGCAGCACCTCGCTTGCCTCCTTGTCGCGCAGCAGCCGCGACAGGCGGTTTCCGCTGCCGAGTTCCTCAAGCTGCATCATACCCAAAATGACGTAGCTGCTCAGGAGGTTGGCCGTCTTGGTCACATCGTAGTTTTCCGTCCCCTTGGCCACCTCCGCCTGCAGGTCGTTCATTTGGGGCGCGACGGTCTTCGTCGCAAAGTCATACACGCCGAGGCCCACGCTGCTGAGCTTTTTCTGCGCCTCGCTGAGCGATGTGCTCACCGCATCGCGGGCTTCAAGGTCCGTCTTGATATCCACCGCCTCGGGCAGCTCACGCGCGAGCTGCTCGGCATCGAAGGTCGCCAGGAAGCGCGTCAGCTTCTCGTTGCCGAGTTCGCTGACGGGGCCTCCCGTGATCTCCATCACGGCCTCTTCGCCCAAATTCTTGATCTGCTCCTGCGCGGTCGCGGCGTCGGCAAAGCTGCGTTCGATGGGGCCGACGCCCGCCTTGTTCTGCGCGCTGCGCTGCGCACGCTCGGTCTTAATCATCTCCGCGGCGATCATGCCGCCCACGAAGCTGACGGCGTTCTCCTGCGAGAGGTTGGTGCTGGCGACGTAGTGCTGCACACTCGCCGTGCTTTTGGGGTCGATGACGAGGAAGCGCATGATGCCGTTGTTGCCCTCCTGAATGGCGGCGGCCACCGCCTCGGGGTATTCCTCGTTCCTGTACGTGCGGCCCGTGGACTCCAGCCATCTGGACAGGTTCTGACGGCGGATCGAGTTCTCCCGGTATTTATCCTCGCGAGCCACATTGGCGCGAATTTCCGCACCCTGCATCCCGCGGTATTTCTCCAAATCGTGCCGCGCTTTGTCCGCAAGCTCCATCTCGTCCAGCTTCGTCGTCAGATGCTCCCGCAGTGCGTTTGCCACGCGGATATGACCGCGCTCCAAATCGTTGTGACCCTCGCCGACGTTCTCGCGCTCCTTGCCTTCAATGTAGGTATCGCAGAGCTTCAACACCTCTCGGTACTGCTTGGCAAGCGCCTCGCGCTCATTCTTCTTGTCACTCAGGGGCTTGCCCTCGGCGGCCAGCGCCTCGAACGCCTCGCGCATACGCTTGAAGTTGCCGGAGCGGGTCTGATACCACTTGTCGGAGTCGGCAAACTGCTTGAGCAGCGCCGTGTTCTCGGCCTCCAAGCCGTAATTGAACAGCGCCTCCGGCTTGCTCCACGTCATCGCGGCGGACATCGGGTTCTTCAGCGTCAGCACCGCCACGCGCTCGCCCTGCCGGAACAGCAGCGGGCGGCCGCTCTTGAGCTCATTCACGCCCGCCTCATCTTTCAGGTGGCGCTTGCCGTTCGCGTCAAACTCGTCACAGAAGCACTCCACGCCGTTCTCGCCGCCAAGCGTGAAGCCGTATCCCTCCACCGTGCTTTGGAACGTATCGTCTATCTCAAGATCGCGGCTCCCGATGATGCTGGCCGCCATGTCGCCCAGCATATCACGAAGTCCGTCGGAAACACCGCGACCGCCAAGGCGCGCATACCGTAAAACCTCCGGGCACTTTCGCTCGCGCTCGGCTCTGAACGAGGTACCCCTGTCGTCATCGTAGAGGTCGTCGTCATACTTTTCCTTCAGCTTTCCGAGATCATACTGATCCGCCAGCAGCTCCGGGTCGAGGAACTCATACATCGGATTGGTGCGTATCATGATACGCTTGAACGCCTCATTATGCTGCCCCTGCAGATTCTTCCTCCAGTCCTCCAGCTGCTGTCTCTCCTGCTCCGTCAGGCTGAGATCGTTCCGCTGGCGGAAGTCGTTGTCGATGTCCATCAGCAGTCCGTTGGCTCTGGCGATCTTGGCGAGGTTCTCGCCCTGCACCTCCGGCGGCAGACTGCCGTCGGCCATCTCATACACATTTCTTGTATCGTCCAGTGCCTCCCGCATCATCCCCATCAGCATATCGGTACGCCGCCGGGAAAGCTCCGCCTGAAGCTGCTCGCGGATCTCCGCGTCGCTCACATTGGCCAGCTCCGGGTCGCTCGCCCGCCGCCGGGGAACGGCCTCTGCGAAGTACGCGTTCCAGTGATTGGGGTTCGTGTCGAACAGGAAAGCGATCTCCTCGTTCCGCAGATCAACGCGCTGCTGTTCCGCCTCCAGCTCCTCCTGCGTTGCGCCGGGATTTTCGCGGAAAAACTGGTCGGGCTGCACATTGTAATAGAACAGCCAACCCACGCCGCGTGAAAACTGGCGCCTGTCCGCCTCCAGTCGCTGCCGCTCCTGCTCCGACAGCACGAAGTTGGTCTGCGGATTTGCCCGTCCCTGATCCTGATAGTAGATATAGCCGTTAGGTATCTCCGTGTGATTCTGCATCACGGAATAGATGGCCTGCCGCAGACGCTGGGAACACTCCCGCCGCTCACGGCGTTCCTCGCCGGTATAGCGCGGCATGGGGCGGTACGGGATGCCCGGACGGCGGTACCCGGGGTTATCCAACAGCTCGAATATCTCCCTCTCGGAGTACATGGGGGGCAGCTCCTCGGTGAAATACCGCTCCACCTCGGCGCGTACCTGCTCCTCGGTCATCTGCGGATTTCCCCTCCTTATGCCCGCTCTCAGGGCAGACAGGGTATCATATGTGCTCATAGAAATTCTCCTTCCGCTAACTTAAATACCTGTATGTGTATCAGTGCTGCCCCATCACGCTTGGGTTGCTCTGCCCGTTTACGGGAGGCTTGTCGCCCAGCTTGAAGCCCTTGTTCAGCTCAATTCCGCGCGCCTTCATGTCGTTTTCCAGATTGGCCTTGAACATCTTGTTTTCCAGCAGGATATTTTTCGCCATTTCCAGCGGCTTCTTTCCCTCAAGCACCTTGGAGATCTTCTCGATGGAGGCCTCCTTGCCGTCCGGCGTGGAAATTTCCTTGAGCAGATTGCCGAAGCCGCCCGTCATCTGCACCTCGGTCTGCAAAACCTCGGTGGCCGCGCCGTCACGCACCATCCGCGCCAGCTTGTCTCCGCCGCGGATCTCCTCCAGCTGCATCATGCTCAGAATGACATAGCTGCTCAGGAGCTTGGCCGCCTTGCTCACGTCATAGGTCGTCTGCCCGTCGGCCAGTGCGCTCCGCAGCTCATCCATCCGGGGCGTGATGCTCTCGGCGGCAAAGGCGTGCGCGCTCCGGCCTACGCGGCTCAGCTTCTCCTGCTCCTCGCGCAGCGGCTTATCCGCCGCCTCACGCTGCCGCACCGCCTGCGCCTGCGGCATTTCGGCGGCCATTTCCTCCGGGTGGAACGTCAGCAGGAACCTCGTGAACTGCTCGTTGCTCATCAGGTGCATCGTCTCGTTGTCGGGCAGCTCGACCTCCTCGCCGTCCGGCTCACCCACGGTGTACTTCACGGCAGCCTCGCCCAGCTCGCGCACGATGGCGCGGTAGTCCTGCTGCATACGGGTTTCGAACACGCCCGGGCCTGCCTTGCCCTCGGCAAGACGCTGCGCACGCTCGTTCTTCACCATTTCCGCGGCGACCATGCTGCCCACCGTATAGGCAGCGAAGTCCTGCGTTTGTGTGCTGCAAATGTAGACGGGGTTTTCCGCCTCGTCGTTGCGGTTGGCCTCCAAAAGCGAGCTGAGGATGATGGCGCGGTTCTTCGTCTCCGTCCGGAAGCCCTCGGGCATATCGCCGGGGAGCTTGGCAATCTTGTCGGCAACCTTGTCCTTCAGCCACTGCCCCATGTCCTCTCTGGCCTCTGCCTGCTGCGCGTTGTATAGGTCACGCTTGACGGCCTTCCGAATCTGCTCGGGCGTCATGTTCGCGTACCGCTCCAGCGCATCGCGTGCCCTGCCCACCGTCTCCAAATTGCCCAGCTTATCCTCTGCGTACTGCTTCAGCGCCTTCGCCACGCGGATATGCCCCTGCTCCAGCGGGTTGTGACCGTCGCCCACGCCCTCTTTTCGCTTCTTTTCCAGATAGGCCCGGGTCTTCATCAGCAGCTCGTCGTACTTCTGCGTCAGTGCGTCGCGCTGCTGTGCGTCGCCCGTCAGGCCGTTTTTCGTCAGCTTGGTGATTTCCTCAAAGCTTTGGCGCATCTCCTTGAACGCGGTGGAGCGGCTCTGGTACCACTTGTCGGAGTCCGCCACCTGCTCGAGCAGCTTGTCGTTTTCATAGCGCAGGGAGTAATTGAAGAGCTTCTCCGGCTTGTCCCAAACAAGCTCGGTGGAGGTGGGATAGCGCTGGCACAGCACCGCCACGCGGCCGTCCTGCTCCACCACCAGCGGGCGGCCCGCCTTCAGCTCGTCCACGCCCGCGTTCTCCTTGACGGTTTTGTTGCCGTCCTTGTCGAAGTGTTCGGCGGTGACCTTTGCGCCGCCCGCACCCAGCGTGAAGCCGTTGGCCTCCATCATGACCGGGTAATTCTCACGGAACAGAAGCCCGAAGTCCGCGGCTTTTTTCTCGGCGTCCTCGGTCAGACTGTGCAGGATGTCCAGCGTATCACCCGTTACGTACTGCGTGTAGTGGCTGTGCTTTCTCTCCAGCGCGTTGTAGTAGGGAATGCCCCGCTCCTCGGTGCCCGTATCGTTCGTGTAGACGTCGCTGAACGCTTCTGCGTCAAAGGCGGCCATCGCGTCGAGGTCGATGAACTCGGTCATGGGGTTGCCGTAGGCGCCGATGCGGTCGGCGGCGGAGGCGATGTCCACCTGATCGTGGTCAAGACGCAGCAGGAACTCCACGTCCGCCTCGGAGAACTTGTAGCGGCCGGTTTTTTCCGCCACCTCCGTGATCTTCCGGCTCTCCATGGCGATCGTCTCCTCCTGCATGAGCAGGAGGAAATTCTCCGCCAGCTGCTCGGCGGGGAGGCTGGGGTCACTCATGGCCTCCGCTCGGTCGGCGATCTCTCTCGCCACACGCGCACGGCGCATGATGGCCTGACCGCGCAGGGTCGCAAGGTCGTCCTCGAGCTTGGCCCTGATCTCCTCGTCGGTCTTATCGGCATAGGCGGGGTCGTTGTTCTTCCGTATCTCGGCGATGCTGTCCTTGTAATACTTCTCCCAGTGTGCGGGGTTGGTGTCGAAGAGGAAGGCAATTCGTTCATTTTCCGCGTTCAGACGGTCCTTTTCCTCCTGCGAGGCCGTGGGCGGAACGTAGTAGAAGAAGTGCTGCTCGGCGCGGTCGTCGTAAATGCGGGCGTCCGCCTCGATGGCCTGCCGCTCCGCGTCCGACAGCTTGGGGTCGCGGGGATCGCGTCCGCCCTCGTTGAGCTTATACTTGAACTCATCGCGATAGCGGAGCTGGTACTGGATGTAGGTATACATCCCGTTTCGGATGGTGGTCGCCCGCTCCCGCCGCGCCTTGCGCTCGGCATCGGAATATTGGGTCAGCTTGGGGATCGCGCCCTCGCGGCGAATGTCCCGCTCTTCTTCGTCAACGTTCTGCTCGTCGTCACGGTCGCGATCGTTGTTGCTGTTGAGATGTTGGAAAATCTCCTCCACGGAGTACATGGGGCGCAACGGTCCGTTCAGGTAGCGCTCCGCCTCGGCGCGCACCTGCGCCTCCGTCAGATTGGGGCGGTTTTTGCGGATATTGTTGCAGAGACTCGTAAGAGCAGTGGTAAAGCCCATAAGAAAATACTCCCTTCGTGTATTGTTTTTCACTTGGAATACCGCGCCGCGGCGCGAAATGTCCCGCTGTCGAGGATATTTTTTTCGATTTTAGCACACTTTTCCGATGATGTCCACACAAAGGGCGAGCGCGGGGAATTTTTTTGTCCGGCGGGGAAAAGTGTGTCTTGCCTGACGTGTGTGTATTGTGGTATACTACTATATTGAAAGAATAGGCAAAAGAGGTGGCGGCATGGCACAGGCAGCGGAAAACAGCACATGGCTTCGCGCGGTGCGCCGCGCCGCCGCCGAGGGACGGCTGAGTCACGCCGTGCTTCTCACCGGGAGCGGCGAGCTGCTGCCCTCGGCGCGGTATCTGGCCGCCGCGCACGTCTGCGAGGGCAAGGACAAGCCGTGTCTCCACTGCCGCCACTGCCGCAAGGTGATGGAGGGCATCCACCCGGACGTCATTCTCGTGCAGGACGCGGAGCATCGGGAGCTGACGGTGGACGCCGTCCGTGCGCTGCGGCGGGACGTGTATATCCGCCCGAACGAGGCAGAGCGGAAAGTCTACCTCATGGCGGACTGCCGCCAGCTCAACGAGCGCGACCAGAACGTGCTGCTCAAGATCGTGGAGGAGGGGCCGCCCTACGCGGCGTTCGTCTTCTGCGCCGACAGTTCCGCCGCGCTCCTGGAAACGCTCCGCTCGCGGTGCGTCGTGCTGCGCTGCGGCGACGGGGACGAGCAGCCCCTGTGTCCGGCCGCCGGGGAGCTGTGTGAGGCGTTTGGCCGGGGCAGGCTGCTGCCCGTGGTCAAGTACCTCGCCGCGCTGGAGGCGGGCAAGTGCAAGCGCGAGGAGCTGCGCGGGATCCTGCGCGACACGTGGCGCGCAGCGGCGGAGGCGCTGCTTATGCGGCGCGGAAAGGCTCAGAGCGATGCGCTGTGCGCCCGCGAGGCCGCGCTGCTGGCGGAAAAGCTGACGGATCGGCAGCTCGCGGGGCTTACGGATATGCTGGCACAGTATGTACGGGAATGTGACTACAATGTGGGCGTGGGCGCGGTTTTGGGCGCAATCGCCGTAAGATGGGAGGAGCTATTATGACCGATGTGATTTCCGTTCGATTTCGGAACGGATGCAAGGAATACGATTTTGACCCGAAGGGGCTGACGGTGGAGAGCGGGCAGCACGTCATCGTGGAGACGGCGCAGGGCTTGGAATTTGCCCTCTGCACGCAGGGAAACCACACGCTGGAGGACGCGCAGGTGGTCAAGCCGCTGCGCCGTCTCGTGCGTATCGCCACGGACAACGACCGCCACACGGCGGCCTACAACCGAAGCCGCGAAAAAGAGGCGTTCGACATCTGCCGCAGGAAAATTCGCCAGCACGGGCTGGAAATGAAGCTGGTGCGGGCGGAGTGCAGCTTTGACGGCAACAAGATTTTGTTCTTCTTCACCGCCGACGGGCGCGTGGACTTCCGCGAGCTGGTGAAGGACTTGGCCGGGGTGTTCCGCGCCCGTATCGAGCTGCGGCAGATCGGCGTGCGCGACGAGGCGAAGATGATCGGCGGGCTGGGCATCTGCGGAAGACCGTTCTGCTGCGCGCAGTTTATGGACGAGTTCCTGCCCGTGTCCATCAAGATGGCCAAGACGCAGAGCCTGAGTCTGAACCCGACGAAGATTTCCGGCACGTGCGGGCGGCTGATGTGCTGCCTAAAGTACGAGCAGGACGCCTACGAGGACGCGGTGAAGCGGATGCCGAAGAACGAGTCGTTCGTCCTCACGCCGGACGGCACGGGGAACGTCAGCGACGTAAATCTGCTCAAGGAGACGGTGAATGTCCGCCTTGACGACCACCCCGAGGGCGCACGGTGCTACCATCACTGCGAGGTGTGCGTCCTGCGCAACGGCAAGGGCAGCCGGGAGGGGATCGCCGTCCCGAGCAAGCGTCCCGAGCGGTACATCGAGCCGCTGGAGGACGAGCTGCTCTCCCCGGTGCGGCTCATCAGCGATTTCGACCCCGACACGGCCTCCGGTGAGGGTGAGCGTCCCCGCCGCCGCCGCGGAGGGCATGACCGACGCGGCGGCAATGCACCGCGCACGGAAAAGCCGTCAGAGGCACAGCGCGGCGCACCGCGCACCGAGGGCGGCCAGCGGCGCAAAAATCGCGGCAGCAGCGGCGCGGGCAAGCCGACGATGCCGAAGAGCGCCGCACCCACCGCCGCGGAGGGTGCGAATGCAGGAGAAAAGAAGCGTCCCCGCCGCCGTCATCGCCGCGGCGGAGGCGGCGGCAAGCCGAGCGGCGGAGCGGAGGCGTGAGCATGGGGATTTTTGACGGGATGCTGCTCATCAGCGATTTCGACAACACGCTCGTCTACACCGAGGACGCGCTGCGGCTGTGCGTGGATATGCCCTCCCTGTCCGACAAGAACCGCGCGGCGGTGACGCATTTCATGGCCGAGGGCGGCATTTTCTCCGTGGCTACGGGGCGCGCCAAGCCCGCGTTTGAGACGGTGGTGGACGACATTCCGATGAACGGGCCGTCGATTTTGTTCAACGGCGCGGCCATTTACGATTTTTCAAAGCACGAGTATCTCTGCACGGCGTTTTTGCCGGAGCAGGTGCGCGAGCATATCACGCAGGTGGTGACGGACCTGCCCGGTGTCGCGGCGGAGCTGTACCACGACGACAACAGCATTCACGCCCTCCACGCCAACGAGATCACGCGCCACCATATGCACATCACCCATGCGCCGTCCGTGGAGGTCGCGTCGATGGACGAGGTCCCCTCGCCCATCAGCAAGGCGCTCTTCTCCGTGGAGGAAGCGGAGCTGCCCGCACTGCTTACCTATCTGCACGCCCAGCCGTGGTGTGGTGATTACGAGGTGGTGTCCAGCGCGGTGACGCTCGTGGAGCTGACGGCCAAGGGCGCGAACAAGGGCGGCATGGTGGCACGTCTGGCGGGGCTGCTGCACATTCGGCAGGAGAACGTGGTGTGCGTGGGCGACCACGCGAACGACATCTCCATGCTGCAATGGGCGGGGCTGGGCTGCGCCCCGGCAAACGCGATCGCGCAGGTGCGGGCGCTGGCGGGCGTGCATCTGCTGCCCGACTGCCGCGAGGACGCGATCGCCGCGTTGATCGCGGAGCTGGAGGCGAAGAGGAAGTAAGACGCGGCGGGGCGTCATACGTCGGGCGGACAGAATCGTCCGCCCGGATCACAAGCGGGAGGTGAGAGGCGCATGATAAAAATCGCATTCTGCGACGATGAGCCGGCGGTGCTGGCGCAGCTCACCGCGCTCTTTGAGCGCTACCGCGCGCAACGCTGCCGGGAGCTGGAATATGTCGCCTTCCGCAGTCCGCTGGAGCTGCTGGCGGAGATGGAAAAGGGGCTGAGGCCGGACGTGCTGGTGCTGGACATCATCATGCCCGGCGAGAGCGGCATCAGTGCCGCCCGTGAGATACGGCAGTTCGACAGCGACGTGAAGATCATCTTCCTCTCGTCCTCCGCCGAGTTCGCCGTGCAGTCCTACACCGTGGGCGCATACTACTATCAGCTCAAGCCCGTGCGGGAGGACGATTTCTTCACGCTGCTCGACGGCGTCATCGACGAGTGCCGCCGCGCGGAGGAGCGCAGTCTCCTGCTCAAGTGCAAAAACGGCATTTGCCGCATACGGCTCGACCGACTGGAATACTGCGAGATCATCGGGCGGGCGCTGCTGTTCCACATGGCCAACGGGCAGGTACTGGAGAGTGCCGGGAGCTTGGATAAGCTGAGTGCCGAGCTGGAAAAATACGGCGGGTTTCTGCGGCCGCACCGCTCGTTCCTCGTGAACATGGAGTACATTCATAGCATCTCCTATCGGGGCTTGCAGATGGCGTGCCTGGCTGAGATCCCCATTCCGCACGGGAAATTCTCCGAGGTCAAGGAGCGGTATTTGGAGTACGCCTTCAGCCGAAAGCGGGTGCTTTTGTGATGGGCGGCGAGACGTTTTGGACGCTTATCACGATCGTCAACAACGCGGCGGTCGGCATTTTCGGGATGATTCTCTCCGCCGCATTCTGCGATTTGCGGTGGACGAAGAAGCGGCTGCTGCGGTACTGGGGCTGCATGGCGGTCATTTTTCTGGTGCAGGGCGTGATCTACTGCATCTTCGACACGGAGACGCTGCGCTGCCTCTACCCGCTGGTGACGCACTTGCCGCTGGCGATGGTGCTGGGCGTGATGAGCCGAGAGGTCATATGGCCTGTCGTCTCGGTGCTGACGGCATACATCTGCTGTCAGATGCGGCGCGAGATCGCGCTCTTCGCCGTGGCCTGCTTTGGCGGTGGCAGCAACGCGCAGAGCGTTGCGGAGCTGATCATAACGCTGCCGCTGCTGTGGATACTGCTGCGCACCGTTGCGCCTTCCGTGCGGGAAATCGGGCGGACGAAGCCGTCCATGCAGGTGTTCTTCGGGATCATGCCCGCCATCTACTACCTCTTCGACTACCTGACGCGGGTGTATACCGATATGCTGGCGCAGGGGCTGGCGGCGGCGGTGGAGTTCATGCCGTCGCTGTGCTGCGTGCTGTACCTCGTGTTCGTGCTGCGGTTTTCCGCCGAGAACGCGATGCGAAGCCGCATGAAGTGTATGCAGGAGGGGCTGCGGCTCGAGGTGGCGCAGGCCACGCAGGTCATTGCCAGCCTGCGCGAGTCCGACCGCCGCGCCGCAACGTATCGGCACGACCTGCGGCACCATATGCAGTTCCTCTCCGACTGTATTGAAAACGGACAGACGGCGCAGGCGCAGCGCTACATCCGGCAGGTCTGCGCCGAGATCGAGGCGCAGCGCGTGCGCCGCTTCTGCGAAAACGAAGCGGTGAACCTCATCCTCTCGTCCTTCGTCCAGCGCGCGGAGAACGAGGGCATTCCCCTGCGCGTGCGCTCGGAGATACCGCAGACGCTGCCCATCGCGGAGACCGATCTGTGTGTGCTGCTGTCCAATGCGCTGGAAAACGCGCTCCGCGCCTGTCGGGACTTAAAGGACGAGGGCAAGGCGGGCGACATCACGCTCGTGGCCTACGAGCGCGGCGGGAAGCTCTTTTTGCAGGTGGACAACGCTTGCCGCGAGGGCATTCGGTTTCGCGACGGGCTGCCCGTCACCGACACGCCGGGGCATGGGCTGGGCGTGCGGAGCATCTGCTCCGTGGTGGAGCGCTACGGCGGCGTGTATTCCTTCGCCGTGCGCGACGGTCGCTTCGTCTTGCGGGTATCGCTGTGAGCGGCTCTTGGCATTTTCAGGCGGTTTGTTCCCTTTTTGGGGCGGTTCGTGTCGATTCACCGCTCCTGACGCGGTCGGTGCGGTACACTGCTGCCATGGGCAGTTTGCCGAAGGGAGGATGCGTATGGGCGTGGTGATCTGTGCCGTGGCGGCGGTGGCGGCGATGTTCGCGGCCGCCTTTTTCGAGCTGCGGACGCTGGGCAGAAACGCCGGGAACGCCATGCGGCAGATCGGCGCACAGCTCTCCGCCCGCTTTGACGCGGTGCTGTCGCTTTTGGAGCTGGCGCAGGGCTACGCCGGGGAGTCCATGGCCGCGCTGGCCGAACAGCTTCGGCTGCGGCGGCGCGTCATCGACGAGGATGCCGATCCGGAGGACGTTCGCCGGCAGGAGCAGCTTTTGGACGACGTGCTGGCCGCCGTGTCCGCCACGGCGGATCGCCACCCGGCACTGCGCTCGGATGCCTCGTACGGCCGCCTGTTCGGTACGTTGGACGAGTGCGAGCGCGAGCTGCGCACGAGCCGCCTTTTGTATAACGACGCGGTGACGCGGCTCGACCGTGCGCTGCGGACGTTCCCGACCTCGTGCATGGTGCGGCTCTCCGGCGTGCGCGAGCGCACGTATTGGGAGGCGTAATGAAGCTGCCGAAAAAGCCGTTCCTGTCATTCCGAGGAGCGAAGCGACGTGGAAATCCGTAATTTCAACATAGCAAGCCTGTGCAAAATGCAGGAGCATCTGTGTTTTTGAAAACGGATTGCCGCGCCAGTCTGCGGACCGGCTCGCAATAACAGGCTTTTTGACACGCCAACGGAGGACAGGTCATCGCCTGTCCTCCGTTTTTGCGTTCTCGCGGAATATTTACGATTTGTTCTTTCTTTTCCTTGGGAAACTTGGTATACTGAGGGGCAGAAAACGCAAAGGAGACACGGTATGAAACGATGGAGCTTTGCGGCGGCACTGCTGGCGGTGCTGACGCTTTTGTTGTGCGCCTGCGGCGCGAAGGAGGATAAGGCAGCGCAGACCGGCCTCACCGGGACCATGGTGGCGGCGGAGGGCGCGACCGGGCTGGTCGTCAGCGACGGCGAGCTGACGCTGCGCTTCACGCGCAGCGGCGAGGACTGGGTATGGGTGGACGACACGGATTTCCCGCTCGACCAGACCGCCGTGGCCGAGCTGCTGGCACTGCCGACCTCGATGGCCGCCGCCGAGGCGGTGACGACGCCGGGTGAGCTGGTCGATTACGGCCTCGACGCGACGAACAAGTACGTCACCGTGACGGCAGACGGCGCGGAGAGCACCGTTTACGTCGGCACACAGACCTCGGACGGACGCTGGTACGCCCTCACGCCGGACGGCGCGGTGCATCTGGCCGACAAGGCGGACGGCGAGGCACTCAGCCGGAGCATTTACAGCATGGCAATCCTGCCGGAGCTGCCGAAGCTGACGGCGGAGAATCTGCGCTCGGTGACACTGCGCGGCGCAGGGGAAACAGAGGAAACGGAGCTTACGTTCACAACGGATGAGAGCGGCGCGCGGCGCATCGGCACGAGGGACGTGACGGAGAAGACGGCTGCGCTCGTGAGCGAGCTGGGCAAGCTGACCGTCAGCTCGTGCGTAGACTACGACCCGGCGGAGGGCGCGGCGGAGGTCTGCGGCCTGGACGCGCCGGAGGCGGCGGTTGAGATCACCTACCTTGATAACAAGGGCAGCGAGAAGACGATGACGCTCTCCGTGGGCAGCAGCACCGGGGACGGCGGGCGGTACGTGCTGCTCGGCGGCGACACGACCATCTACCGCATGGAGGAGAGCGACCTTGCGCAGATCCTGACACTGTCGGCACTGGGACTTTCATAAAACGGCGAAGGGGGCTTCGGGATGCGTATCCTGATCGTGGAGGATGAAAAGCGGCTGGCATCGACGCTGGCGGAGCTGCTGCACCGTCAGGGCTACACGGCGGACGTGTGCAACGACGGTATCTCCGGGCTGGACAACGCCCGCACGGGGATCTACGACCTGCTGGTGCTGGACGCAATGCTGCCGGGGATGGACGGCTTTACACTGCTGCGCGAGCTGCGCGGCGGCGGGAGCAGTCTCCCGGTGCTGATGCTGACGGCGCGGAGCGAGCTGAGCGACCGCGTGCGCGGGCTGGACTGCGGCGCGGACTACTACCTCACCAAGCCCTTTGAGACGGAGGAGCTGCTGGCCTGTATCCGCTCACTGCTGCGCCGAAGCGGCGAGGAGATGGGCGCAGACGGCGGGGAGACGTCGTTCGGCGATTTGAAATTGCAGCAGTCCACGTTTCTGCTGCGCTGCGGCGAGCGCGAGGTGCGCCTGAGCCGCCGGGAGTACGACTTGATGGAGCTGCTGATGAAAAACGGCAGTCAGATTGTCACGAAGGAGCAGCTCATCCTCAAGGTGTGGGGCTACGACTCCGAGGCGGAGGACAACAATGTGGAGGTATATATCTCCTTCCTGCGGCGCAAGCTGACGCATTTGCAGTCGAAGGTGCGCATTAAGACGCTGCGCCTCGTGGGCTACTGCTTGGAGGTGGAGGGATGATCCGCCATCTCCGCTGGAAGGTGGTCGCCACCAATATGCTGCTCATTTCGCTGGTGCTGCTGGCGGTGTTCGCGGCGGTGGTGCTGATCTCCCGGAGCAACTATCGGAAGAACGTGCAGCAGCAGCTCCATCAGGCGTTGGAAAGCGGCGACTTCGGCTCGCGCCGGCCAGGCGCGGAGGGCATTCCCTGCTTCGTGGCGGAGGTGTATGCCAGCGGCACGGCCCGTGTGGCGGGCAACAGCTACTACGACCTGAATGACCAGACGCAGCTTGCTTCCATCATCACGGCAGCACTTTCGCAGGAGGAGGACACCGGGCTGCTGGCGGACTTCCACCTGCGCTATCTGCGGCAGACGGGCTACACCAGCACGAGCATTGCCTTCACGGACACCACGCTGGAAAGCACGACCATGCGCTCGCTGGCGGCGGTTTGCTCACTGGCCGGGTCGGCGGCACTGCTGGTGCTGTTTTTGTGCAGCTACCTGCTCTCGGGCGTGGTGACGCGCCCGGTCGGCGCGGCGTGGGCGCAGCAGGAGCAGTTTTTGTCCGACGCAAGCCACGAGCTGAAGACACCGCTGACGGTCATTCTGTCCTCGGCGGAGCTGCTCGGCCAGTCGGCACTGCCGGAGCAGGCGGTCTATCTCGACAACATCCGCTCGGAGAGCCGCCGCATGAAGCAGCTCGTGGAGGATATGCTGACGCTCTCGCGCACACAGCGCGGCGCGGAGACGATGCTTGAGCAGACGGCCGATCTTGCCGAGGTGGCGGTGACGGCCTCGCTGCGCTTTGAACCCGTGGCGTTCGAGGCCGGGCGGCGCTTGACCTACGACATTGCCGCCTCGCTCCCGGTGCGCGGGGACGCGGCGCGGCTGGGACAATCGTTGGCGGCACTGCTCGATAACGCGGTAAAATATTCGGCCAGCGGCACGGAGATACGGCTCAGCGCGCTCAAGCAGGGGCGTTTCGCCGTTGTAACGGTGGAAAACCGCGGCGCGGACATCCCGCCGGAGAAGCTGCCGCACATCTTTGACCGCTTCTTCCGCGCCGACGAGGCGCGGACGGACGGCGACAGCTTCGGGCTGGGACTGCCCATCGCCAAGGCGATTGTCGAGGCACACCGCGGTACGCTGCGCTGCGAGAGCGGCGGCGGTGTCACGCGGTTTATCATCTCCCTGCCGCTCACGGCGGGAAAGCAGGAAAGAGGCGCAGAGCATGGTTGAGACACTGCTTCACGGCGGCACCGTCGTGGACGGCACGGGCCGCCCCGGCTTTCGCGCCGACGTGGCCATAGAGAACGGCAAAATTTCCGCCGTCGGTGATTTGCGGGAATGCAGGGCGCGGCAGGTCATCGACTGCGCCGGACTGACGGTGACGCCGGGCTTTATCGACATTCACCGCCACGCGGATGCGGCGGCGTTTCGCCCCGGCTTCGGCGCGGCGGAGCTGTGCCAAGGGTTGACCACCATCGTCAACGGCAACTGCGGCCTTAGCTGTGCGCCGTTCGGAGACACGCATCGGCGGGAGATCGAGGACTACCTGCGTCCCATCACCGGGACGCTGCCGCCGGCGCTTCGGAGCGAGACGCTCTCTGATTATTTCGCCTCGCTGCCGCCGCTGCCGCTGCATATGGGCATGCTGGCGGGCGCGGGCGTGCTGCGCGCAGGCGCGGCGGGGTACGAGCTGGAGCATTTGGAGGACGGCCACTACCGCGCCCTGCACCGCGCGCTGGAGCGGGCGCTGGCGGACGGCGCCCTCGGCGTATCGCTGGGACTGGGGTACGCGCCGGAGTGCTTCTACACGACACAGGAGCTGATCCGCGCCTTGCAGCCCATCGCCGGGCAGGACGTCCCGCTGACGGTGCATATGCGGCAGGAGGGCGGCGGCGTGTGTGACTCGATCGAGGAAATGCTCACCGTGGCGCGGTCGCTGCGCGTGCCGCTGCACATCAGCCACCTCAAGGCGATGGGGCGCGACAACTGGGGGACGAAGATCCCGCGTGCGCTGGCGCTGCTGGAAAACGCGCGGCGCGAGGGGCTGGACGTGAGCTGCGACGTGTACCCCTACACCGCCGGCTCGACCCAGCTTCTCCACATTCTGCCGCCGGAATTCTTGGAGGGCGGCATGGACGCGGTGGTCGCGCGGCTTTCAGACCCGGCGGCGCGCAAGATACTGGCGCACCGTATCGAGTGCGGGGACGGGTTTGACGACATTGCCAAGCTGGCAGGCTGGGACGGCATTTTCCTCACCAGCCTCCACTGCCCGGAGGATCAGGCGCTGCTCGGCAAGAGCGTGGCACAGGAGGCGGAGATGGAGCATAAGTCGCCGCTCGATGCGTGCTGCGATTTGCTGATACGGGAGCATTGTCAGGTGACGATGATCGACTTCATGGCCTCGGAGGAGGACATTGCGGCCATTTTGCAAAGCGATTTGAGCAGCCTGATCTCCGACGCGACCTACCCCACGGAGGGGCAGGTACACCCGCGGGTGTACGGGAGCTGCACGCGGCTTTTGGAGCATTTCGTCCGCGAAAAGCACACGCTGACGCTGCCGCAGGCCATCCACAAGCTGACGGGTGCGCCCGCGAGGGCGCTGCGCCTGCGGGGCAAGGGCGTGATCGAGGTGGGCGCGGACGCGGACGTATGCGTCTTCGACCCGGAGAAGCTGCACGAGCGCGGGACGTACCAAGCGCCGCGCCAGACGGCGCAGGGCATGACGGCGGTGCTGGTCGGCGGCTGTCTCGCCGTTCAAGACGGCGTTCCCACGAACAGCACGTCCGGTCGGGTGATACGGCGATAAAACGAGAAGAAAAAGGAGAGAAACCATGCGATTTCATGTGGTATGGCGCAAGCGCCACGAGCCGGAGACGGCGTACCGGGATTTTTTCGAGACGAACGACATCTTGGAGGCGAAGGATTTTGCCATGCGCCTCGCCTTTGACGAGACGAACTGCGTGTTCGTGCGCGACGAGAAGCGCGATGAGATCGTCCGCGACTTTGACGCGGAGGCTTACCGTCAATAATGCGCCGCTCATGCGCAAAAACGCGCACACCCTGCCGCCTGAGGCGGCAGGGTGTGCGCGTTTTATTTTTATGGAGGAGTTCCGGGGATTTTTTTACAGTGCACTCTTGATGCACGCGAGCAGGTCGTCAAATTCCTCGCAGCAGCGGATCTGCGGATAGTCCTGCCTGATCTTCTCCGGGCCGCGGAAGAGGAAGCCCGCCTTGCTGTAAAGGAGCATATCGAGATCGTTGTAGCTGTCGCCGCTGGCGATGGTGGTGTAGCCGATGGATTGCAGCGCCTTCACCGTGGTCAGCTTGGAATGCTCGCAGCGCATGACGTGGTGGGTGATGTAGCCCTCCGCGTCGATCTTGAGGGTGTTGCACAGGAGCGTGGGGTAGCCGAGCTTCTTCATCAGCGGCATGGCGAACTGGTCGAAGGTGTCGCTGAGGATGAGCACCTGCGTCATGCTGCGCAGCTCGTCAAGAAAGTCCTTCGCGCCGGGCAGCGGGTCGATGCGGGCGATGGTGTCCTGAATTTGCGAGAGCTTGATGCCGCGGCTGCGGAGCAGGTCGATACGCCAGCGCATGAGCTTGTCGTAGTCCGGCTCGTCGCGGGTGGTACGGCGCAGCTCGGGAATGCCGATCTCGTCGGCAAAGGCGATCCATATTTCGGGGACGAGAACGCCCTCCATGTCTAAGCATACGATTTTCATCACAGAATAACCTCTTTTCTTCTTTCTTATTTCAGAACCTCCGCCATGACGTAGTCCTCCATGGCGGTCTTGTCGATGACGTCCTTGTGCAGTACGCGCCGACCCTCCAAGCCGCGCAGGTTCGCGGGGATGGGCGCGCCCGTCAGCGCGTGGAGACGCTCCATCATATCAAACTCGCTGCCGCTCACGTCCTCGCCGAGTGCGCCCAGCACGGCGGCAGGGAACTTGTAGGGCGAGGCGGTGGACAGCACGACCATCGGCGCGTCCCCGGTCTGAGACTGCGCCACCGCCCATGCCACGGCGGTGTGCGGGTCGCAGAGGTAGTGCTGCTCGTGCCAGAGGCCGCCGATGACCTTGGCCGCGCCCGCGTCGTCACAGCAGCCGCAGCCGAAGTTGGCCTGCAGCTTCGCCAGCAGCGCGTCGCTGACCTGATACCAGCCCTGCTGCGAGAGCTGCTGCATGAGCGAGGCGACATCGTCCGCGTCGCCGCTGAGGAGGTACAAAAGCCGCTCCAAGTTGCTGGAGACGAGGATGTCCATGGAGGGGGAGGTGGTCTTGTAGAACGGCCTGCGGCGGTCGTAGCGGCCGGTGCGGAGGAACTCCGTGAGGACGTCGTTGGCGTTGCTGGCGCACACGAGCCGTCCCACGGGCAGCCCCATGCACTTGGCGAACCAGCCCGCCAAAATGTCGCCGAAGTTCCCGGTGGGGACGGTGAAGTCCACCTTGTCGCCGAGCTTGATACGCCCGGCGTTCACGAGATCGCCGTAGGCGCGGAAGTAATAGACGACCTGCGGCGCGAGGCGGCCGATGTTGATGGAGTTGGCGCTGGAGAGCATCGCGCCGTGCAGGTCCTTCCCCTGACAGTCGGCGAAGATGGCCTTGACTCCGGTCTGCGCATCGTCGAAATTGCCGCGCACGGCGCAGACCTTGACGTTGCTGCCGCTCTGCGTGGTCATCTGCGCTTGCTGGACGGCGGAGACGCCGCCGTCGGGGTAGAAAACGATGATGCGTGTCCCCGGTACGTCGTGGAAGCCCTCGAGCGCGGCCTTGCCGGTGTCGCCGGAGGTGGCGGTCAGGATGATGACGTCGCCCGTCATGCCCTCGGCCTTGGCCGCCGCGCCGATGAGGTGCGGCAGCACCGAGAGCGCGACATCCTTGAAGGCGGAGGTCGGGCCGTGGTACAGCTCCAAGACGTACTTGTCCGCCACGGCGGTCAGCGGCGTGAGGTCGGCGGTGGGGAACTTATCCTTGTAGCTCGCGCGGACGAGGGCGGGCATATCGTCAAAGTCCGGCAGGAGGGCGTGGAGAATATCCGCGGCCATATCAAGCGTGGGCTTTGCGAGGGCGGCCTGCCAGTCAAAGTGCAGCGAGGCCGGGTCGCAGATATAGAGGCCGCCGTCCGGGGCGATGCCGTGCAGCACCGCGTGGGTGGAGGAGGCGGTGAGATGTTCGTTTCGTGTGCTGTGGTAGTTCATGGGAAGTACCTCCGAAAATTTACTCTTGCATTTCTGATGAGTATATGATACACTGTCCCCAGCAAAAAAGCAAGTGTTTTTATACGGAAGACAAAACGAAAATTTTTGTCGCCGTGATGAAAAGCTCTCACAGAAAATCCTACCGAAAGAGGCGAAGCTCATGTTAAAAGTGGTAAAATTCGGCGGCTCATCCATGGCGGATGAGACGCAGTTTGCAAAGGTACGCTCCATCGTCGAGAGTGACCCCGGTCGGCGTGTGGTGGTCGTCAGTGCCGCAGGAAAGCGCGACAAGAACGACCATAAGATCACCGACCTGCTCTATCTCTGCCACGCGCACCTGCAATACGGGGTGAGCTGCGACACCGTCTATGAGATGGTGCGCAGCCGCTATTTGGAAATTCGGGACAGCCTGCACCTGAAGACACCGCTGGAGGCGGAATTTGACGCGCTCCGCGCCAAGATGGACAAGGGCATCAGCGCGGACGAGCTGGTCTCGCGCGGTGAATACTTCGCGGCGCGGCTGATGGCGGACTACCTCGGCTTTGAGTTTCTGGACAGCTCCCTGTGGCTGAAATTCAAGCTCGACGGCACGGTGGATGAGGAGGTAAGCTACGAGAGCCTCCGCCGCGCCGCCTCCGGGCGCAAGGTCGTTATCCCCGGCTTTTACGGCGTTATGCCCGACGGAAGCATTCACACGTTCTCGCGCGGCGGCAGCGACATCACCGGAGCGTTGGCGGCGGCGGCGCTGGACGCGGATGTGTACGAGAACTGGACGGACGTGTCGGGCTTTTTGATGGCCGACCCGAAGATTGTGAAGGACCCGCGCCCCATCGAGCGCATCACCTACGCCGAGCTGCGTGAGCTGAGCTACATCGGCGCGCAGGTGCTGCACGAGGGGACGGTCTCCCCGGTGCGGGAGAAGAACATCCCGCTGAACATCCGCAACACGAACCAGCCCGACCACCCCGGCACGATGATCCGCGAGAGCTTTGACGAGACACGCGCCGACATGGAGCGCGGCAGCATGATCACCGGGATCGCGGGGAAGAAGGGCTTCTCCGTCATCACGCTGACGAAAAACGGGATGTCCTCCGAGCTGGGCGTTGTCCGACGGATCTTGGAGGTGCTGGAGCGGTATAAGATCAACGTGGAGTACCTGCCGTCCGGCATTGACAGCGTCTCCCTCGTGGTGGAGACGGGCAAGAGCGCGCCGTACATCTATCAGGCGATGGGTGAGCTGGAAAAGGAGATCAAGCCCGACAGTCTGCACCTCAACGACAATATGGCCGTGGTGGCCGCCGTCGGGCGTAAGATGGCGTTCAAGCCCGGCTCGTCCGGCAAGATCTTCGGCAAGCTGGGTGAGAACGGGATCAACATCCGCATGATCACGCAGGGGCCGGAGGAGCTGAACATCATCGTTGGCGTGGACAGCCCGGATTTTGAAAAGGCTATCCGCGTTCTGTACGACAGCTTTGTGAAGTAAAGCGCGTCTCTTGCGCCCATACTTCGTTGCGCCGGCTTGACGTACACAAAGTACGCCTGCGCCGCCGCGCCTCGTCCGGACGCAAGATCCATCGCTTTACGCTTCTCTCGAAAAAACATACAGGCGGGCGGTCTGTCCGTCGGAAGTATAAAATCATAAAAGGAGTCATCACCATGAAAAAATATAAGGTTGCCATTCTGGGCGCTACCGGGGCGGTGGGCCGCGAGATGATGAAGGTGCTGGCGGAGCGCGATTTCCCCGTCAGTGAGCTGCACCTGCTGGCGTCGGAGCGTTCGGCGGGTCAAGTGCTGCACTGGAACGGGCAGGAGATTGCCGTAGAGCCGGCCTGTGACGAGGCATTCAAGGGCATCGACATCGTCCTCGGCGCGGCGGAGAACGACATTGCCAAGCGTTTTGCGCCCGCCATCGTCAAGGCCGGGGCGGTGTTCGTGGACAACTCGAGCGCGTTCCGCCTCGACCCGGATGTGCCGCTGGTCATCCCGGAGATCAACCCGCAGGACGCGAAGAAGCACAAGGGCATTATCGCCAACCCCAACTGCACGACCATCGTCAGCCTTGTGGCCATCAACGCGCTGAACCACGACAGCCCGATCGAGAGCATCATCGCCTCGAGCTATCAGGCGACGTCCGGCGCGGGCGCGGGCGGCCCGAAGGAGCTGATGGAGGAGGTCGAGCTGCTGCGCGAGGGCAAGGCGGTCGAGCCGAAGGTCTTCCAGTATCAGATCGCGTACAACGTCATTCCGCAGATCGGCGGCGAGGCGTTTGAAGGCTACACCTCCGAGGAGATGAAAATGCAGAACGAGGGGCGCAAGATCATGCACCTGCCGGAGCTGAAGGTAAGCTGCACCTGCGTCCGCGTTCCCGTGGTGCGCAGTCACAGCGTGTCCATCGTGGTGCGGACGAAGGAGAAGATCTCCGTTCAGCGCGCGCGGGAGCTGATCGCCGCCGCGCCGGGCTGCAAGCTGGTGGACGATCTGGCGAACAAGCGTTACCCCATGCCGCTGGAGACGAGCGATCAGGATCTCGTCTTTGTCGGGCGCATTCGGGACGACTTGACGAGCGACAATGGGCTGAACATCTGGTGCTGCGGCGATCAGGTACGCAAGGGCGCGGCAACGAACGCCGTGCAGATCGCACAGCTTTTGGTGGAGTAAACGGATACATAAAAACGAAACCCCCGCCCTCCGGCGTTGCCGGAGGGCGGGGCTTCATTATTCCCATTATTCCAGTCCCAGTGCCACGCGGTAGTAGTCGCGGGCGATGAGGAGCTGGGCATAGGTGTATTGGAGGGCGACCTTGCTGTTGATCTGCTCGACGTAGTCCGCGCCGACCGTCACGCCGCTGCGCGGGGTGAATGTTCGGGTGGCGGCCTCGTACACACCCGCCGCCGTGGCCCAGCTGTTGCCGGAGGAGGTGGGCAGGATTACCAGCGGGATGCTCCCCGCCGCGCTGCCCGCGTTATAGTCCCTGTCCAGCACGTCCCGTCCCGACAGCAGTCGGGAGTCGTAGTCCAGCCCGAAGAGGTTGCTCAGCGTCGGCACGATGTCCACGGCGGAGCAGGGCTCGGTGACGGTGACGGGGCTTTCCATGCCGCCGCACCAGAGGACCAGCGCGTTGCGGTAGCGCTCGGTGTCGCGCTCGGAGTCCTGAAGGCCGCGCAGCTCGTTGTAGTAGTCCGTGTCCGTCTCCGAGAGGAGGTAGGGGTAGTGGTCGGCGCTCATGCAGATGACCGTGTCGTCCGCGATCCCCGCCGCCTCGAGCTGCGCAAGGAGGTACGTCAGGGCATTCTCAAGCTCCAAGTTGGCCGCGACGTAGGACTGCACCTGTGTGGAGGCGTTGGGGTAGGCCGCCTGCGCCTTGGCGCGGTTCTTCGCCGCCATGGAGTGTCCCCAGCCGTAGCCGCCGTGGCCGCTGACGGTCATGTAGTAGACGTGGAACGGCGTACCGTCGCTGACGTAAGCGTCGATATAGGGGGTGATGGTGTTTTGCACCATCTCAAGGTCGGAGTACGGCCACGAGCCGTCCTCCGTTATTTTCAGCCCGTTGCCCACACCCTGATAGTCGTAGCCGAGGTTGGGGTGGGTCGTGTCGCGGTGGTAGTAATTGTAGATGTTGTCGTGGTACGCGCCCGTGGCGTAGCCCAATGCACGGAGCTGGTTGCCCAGCGCGAAGGGCATGGCGTCGGTCGCCGAGGCGTAGAAGCTGACGTTGCCGCCGACCCACGTGGGCAAAAGCCCGGTCATGACCGCGTATTCGCCGCCTGTGGTGGATTGTCCCCAGCCGGGCTGGTAGTAGTTCTCAAAGACGAAGCCCTCGTGCGTCAGCTTGTAGAGCGTGGGCGTCAGGTCCTCGCTGATGAACCACGGGGAGAACGCCTCCGCCGTGATGAGGACAAGGTTCTTGCCCTTGAAAAGCCCGGTGTACTCGTTTTGCTTCGAGGGCGTCAGGCTGCCAAAATACTGCGCCATGCTGCGCAGGGTACTGTCCGAGGCGGTGTCGGCGAGGGCTTGGAAGTCGATGTCCATCACGTTGTCGTCATAGTGTACCGGGTCGGTCACGGTCGGGGTGTCGGCCGGGGTGTCGGTCACGTCCGTCTCGTCGGGCAGCACCAGCTTGGGCTGGGGCGTGCCGAAGAGGGCGTATTCCGCCTCAAGGCGCACCGCCGTGTGCAGGCCGAACTGGGAGACGGCCGCGTCGGTCTGGAAGTTGTAGGTGTAGCTGTCGCCGTAGCGTCCCCAGCGGGCCAACCCCTCGCCCACAAGGAGAAAGATGACGCTCACGACCGCCACGAAGAGCAGCGACCATTTGCTCATGCGGTGCTCCGTGACGATGCGCTTTCGAAGCACGATGCACAGCACGAGCGGCAGCAGCGCGGGGAGAATGAACGTCAGGCGATCCAGCACGATGCCGGGGATGGTACTGCCGAAGCCCGTGACCACGTTTTGGGTCATGTTGAAGATGAAGCCGAGGGAGAAGTAGGACTTGAAGTAGCTGCGGCAGCAGTATTCCACGCACAGCAGCAGTGTCCACAGTGCGGTGATGATGACCGTCAGCACCTGCGCGAGCTTTCGGCTGCGCAGGAGGTTCATCAGCAAACTCAGCAGCAGCCCCGTGGCCACGGAAAAAAGCGAAACCATGACCAGTGTGCCGCGAAAGAAGTCGTTCTGCGTGTCAAAGGCGCGCAGCAGCAGCTCGTGGTACAGCAGTGCCAGCGGGAAAAATGTCCAGTTCAGCGGCCCTCGCGGCATGGACGAGGTGTCCAGCCGGGACGGTGCTTTGTGTGTCATGTCGTTCATATCCCTCGTAAAAGCGTGTTACTCGATGGCCACGATGTAATAGTAGACGGGCTGGCCGCCGGACAGCGCGGTGATCTCCGCGCCGGGGCAGCATTTTTGGAAGATGTCGGACGCCTGCTGCGTCTGTGCCTCGTCCACGCCCTCTCCGGCGTAGACGGTGATGAACTCCGCGCCCTTGTCGCAGGCGAGCTGCGCCAGCTTTTCCAGCAGCGCGTCGAGACTGCGGTCCGTGCCGAGAAGCTTGCCGTCGCACAGCGCCAGATAGTCGCCCTCGTTGATGGCGAAGCCGTCAAAATCGGAGTTGCGGGCGGCGTAGGTGATCTGCGCGGTGGTGACGTTCTCCGCCGCCGCCGTCATGGCGGCGAGGACGGACTGCGCATCGCCGTCCTCGGGATCGACCGCCATCATGGCGGAGATGCCCTGCGGCACGGTGGTCGTGGGGACGACGATGACCTCTTTTTCTGAAAGGCCGACGCACTGCTGCGCCGCCATGATGATGTTCTTGTTGTTGGGCAGGACGAAGACGACCTCGCTGGGCGTGCGGTTGACCTCGCGCAGAATGTCGTCCGTCGAGGGGTTCATGGTCTGCCCGCCGGAGACGATGCGGTCCACGCCGAGGTCGCGGAAGACCTCCGCCAGCCCCTCACCCGCGCAGACGGCCAAAAAGCCGTAGCGCTTTTCGGGAGCGGCCACGGCGCACTCGCCGCGCTCCAGCTCGGCCTCCACGGCCTCCAGATCGTCGGTGCTCTGCGCCTTCTTGCCCGCGGCAAGGTCGGCGGCCTGTGTGCGCATATTTTCAATCTTCGCCAGCTCCAGTGTGCCGTACCTCTGCGCCTCGTTGAGCGCGTCGCCCGGCGTGTCGGTGTGGACGTGTACCTTGAAGGACTCGTCATCCTCGCCGATGACGAGGCTGTCGCCAATGCTGCCTAAGTACGTGCGCAGACCGTCGAGCGGCTTGTCGGAGGTCTTGCGGACGATGAAGACCGTGTCGAAGGCGAACGTGATGTCCTCGTCGCCGAGGGCGGCAAAATCGGCCTTTTCCTCCGCGGTGTCCTCTACCTCGGGGACGGGCTCGCCGCGCAGGGCGCGGAGCATCCCCTCCAAGATGATGAGGTAGCCCTTGCCGCCGGCGTCCACGACCCCGGCCTTTTTCAGCACCGGGTTCATCTCCACCGTCTCGGCCAGCGTGGTATAGCCCGTTTTGATGGCCTCCTCCAGCACGTAGGCGGCATCGTTCTTCTCCCCGGCGGCCTCCAGCGCGCGCTGCGCGGCCAGTCGGGAGACGGTCAGCACCGTCCCCTCGGCGGGCTTCATGACCGCACCGTAGGCCGTGCTGACACCCTCCTGCATGGCGGCGGCGAGCTGTGCGCCGTCCGCCTCGGCAAGCCCCTTGAACGTCTTGCTCATCCCGCGAAAGAGCAGGGAAAGGATGACACCGGAGTTGCCGCGCGCACCGCGCAGCAAGCCGGAGGCCGTGACCTTTGCAGCCTCGCCCACGGTGGCAGGCTGCACCTTGCGCAGCTCGGCCACGGCGGTTTGGATGGTGAGGGACATATTCGTACCCGTGTCGCCGTCCGGCACGGGAAAGACGTTCAGGTCGTTGATGGACTGCTTGTGCTGCGTGATACAGGCGGCGCCGAAGGCGACCATCTCCTTGAAGACGCCGCCGCTGATCTTTTCTGTCATGCTTTTTCTCCTTCCGGGCGCGTCACACCGTGACGGAATCCACGCAGACATTCACCGCCTTGACGGTGACGCCGGTGTTGAGGTTGACCACATATTTGACCTCGCCCATGATGGAGCGGCAGACTGTGGCGATATTGACGCCGTTTTCCACGACGATGTGCAGCTCGATGGACACCGTGCCGTCGTCGTTGTACGTGACCTTCACACCCTTGCTCATGGCCTCCGGGCGCAGAAGATGCACCAGCCCGTCGGTCATGCTGCGCTGCGCCATGCCCTTCACGCCGAAGCAGTTCGTGGCCGCCGCGCCCGTGATGGTGGTAAACACCGCATCGCTGATGGTGATCTCGCCGTTTTCAGTGGGGACTTTTATCATATCGGACTTCCTTTCTGCGGAAATGAGCTGAAAAACCTGCGTCTGTGCATAGTAATATAGGGTATTATATACCATTTCCCACGGGAGTACAAGAGAAATTTCGGGGAGACGCAGAAAGCGCAGCGGGTGGGAAATTCCGCCCGCTGCGCGAGAAATTTTTTCTTCTCCTTACGCCTCTATGGCTTCCAATGCATCCAAGAACGCCATGGCGGTACGGTTGAGGTCCTTCATGGCGGCAGGGAAGTTGAAGAAGAAGTCGTGGTGCGCCAGCACACAGTCCGAGACGGATTTCAGTGCCATGAACGGCACGCCGTTGCGCAGGCATACCTGCGCCGCCGCGCCGCCCTCCATCTCGATGAGCAGCGGGTGGAACGTCTCGGCAATCCACCTCGCCCGGTCGCACTCCGTGGCGAACCACTCCCCGGTGGCCACGCTGCCCACGCGGTAGGGAAGCCCGGCTCTGTCCATCGCGACCTTGGCCGTCTCCAAGTCCGCCGTGGGGAAGTCAATCCGGTTCACCGTGGACACGAGGCCGACGGGGTCGCCGATGCCCGACGTGTCCACATCATGCTGCACGAACTTCTCCGCCAGCACGAGCGTGCCGATGGGAACATCCTCGAAGCAGCCCGCCACACCCACGTTGATGATGCGCTGCGGGTGGTAGAGGTCGATGAAGAGCTGGCATGCCATCGCGGCGTTCACCTTGCCCACACCGCCGCAGCAGGCCACGACGTTCTCGCGTATGCGGTAAAACGACACCCCGGCCTCCGTGCGCTCCGGCACGGCCTCCGGCGGCAGCAGACTCTCGATCTCGGTCTTCATGGCGTACAGCAATCCTGTCAGCATGGTACATACCCTCGTTTCGTTCGTTTTCCCTATTGTAAGGAGTGCGGGGTGCAAATGTCAAGTTGCATTTCGCCGCGCGGCCATGTAAAATAGAGAAAAACGAAGGGAGGGGTCGTCATGGTCGCCGGGATCATCTGTGAATTCGACCCACTGCACCTCGGCCACGCACACCTGCTGCAAGCGGCGCGGGCGTTGGGCGCGGAGGCCGTGGTCTGCGTCATGAGCGGCAGCTTCACCCAGCGCGGCAGCTTCGCCGCCGTCGGCAAGGCTGCACGCGCGGAGATGGCCGTTCGGTGCGGCGCGGATCTCGTGCTGGAGCTGCCGACGCAGTGGTCGATGGCCACGGCGGAGCGCTTCGCCGGAGGCGGGGTCGGTCTGCTCGCGCGGTGCGGCGCGGTGGACACGCTGCTCTTCGGCTCGGAGTGCGGCGATTTGAACGCGCTGCAAGCCGTCGCCGCCGCGCTGGACAGTCCCGCCTTTGGTAAGGCGCTCCGCGCTCGGCGGGAGGACGGCGCGACCTTCGCCGCCGCGCGGCAGGCGGCGTTAGCCACGCTCCCCGGTGTGGACGCGACGCTCCTATCGCAGCCGAACAACATTTTAGGGGTGGAGTACCTCCGCGCTATCGCGCGGCAGGACGCGCCCCTCACCGCCGTGACCATCCCGCGCCTCGGCGCAGCGCATGACGGTCAGCCGGAGGCGGGGACGGCCTCCGCCTCGCACCTGCGGCTGCTGCTGCACGAGGGCGCGGTGGAGGCGGCCTGCGCGTTCATGATGCCCGCCGCCGCCGATATTCTGCGCCGCGAGGTGAACGCAGGACAGATTGCCGACGCGGCGCTCTGCGAGCGAGCGATCCTCTCGCGTCTGCGCACGATGAGTGAAGCGGACTGGCAGCGATACGACGAGGGCGGCGAGGGACTGTACCATCGGCTCTGCCGCGCGGCGCAGCGCGGCGAAACGGTAGAGGCGGTCCTGTCCGCCGCCAAGACGAAGCGCTATCCCCTTGCGCGGCTGCGGCGCATGGTGCTGTGCGCGTGGCTGTCGCTGCCGCCGGAGGCGGCGGAGGTGCCGCCCTACCTGCGCGTGCTGGCCGCAAACGCGGCGGGACGCGCACTGCTGCGGCAGATGCGCGAGCGCGGCGCACCCGTGCTGACGAAGGCCGCCGACGCTGCGGCGCTGGGTCAAGCCGCGGCGGAGGCGGCGGCTTTGGAGAGCCGCTGCGCCGACCTCCGCGCCCTCGCCTGTCCTATGCCGCCGCCGCCCGGTACGGACATCCGCACCGGCCCGGTCATGGACTGAATTTCCACAGAAAATTTTCCTTTTTCCCCTCTTGACAATTTCACGCCGCGGGAGTATTATGCGTCTCTGAAAAGTGAAATTGCACAAAAGAAAGGGGTGCTTTCTGTGGAAAATACACATAAAAAGCGTGGGCTGTCCTTCGAACCGATGGACTTGACGCAGGGCGTCTGCTGGCGCACCATTCTGACCTTTTCGCTCCCCGTCATCCTCTCCTACCTGCTCCAGCAGGTCTATTCCATCAGCGACGCGGCCATCGTCGGCCAGACGCTGACGGCACAGGAGGTGGCAGGCGTGAACGACACGAACTCGCTCGTCTTCATCTTCCTGCAATTCGCCTTCGGCGTGAGCGCGGGCTTCTGCGTCATCACCTCGTACTACGTCGGGATGCGGGACGCGCGCGGCGTGCGCCGCTCGCTGGCCACGCAGATCGTGCTTTCCGCCGCGCTGACCGTGGTGCTGACGGCGCTTGCGCTGCTGCTGCTCAACCCCATGCTGGCGTGGATCAACGTCACGCCGGACAACGAGGCCGTCTACCGCGCCGCGTATACCTACTGCTTCATCATCTTCGCCGGGATCGGCGCACAGCAGTTCTACAACTTCATCTGCTCATTCCTGCGCAGCATGGGCGACAGCGTCACGCCGCTTTTGTTTCTGCTCTTCTCCACTCTATTAAATGTAGGGCTTGACCTGCTGTTCATCCTCTCGTTCCACTGGGGTGTGGCCGGGGCGGCCATCGCCACCGTCGCCGCCCAGCTCATCAGCACCGTCGGGTGCTTCGTCTACGCCTTTTTGCGCTACCCACAGCTGCGGCTGCACCGTGAGGACTGGCACATGACGTGGTACGACATCCGCCGCCATCTGGTGCGCGGTGTGCCGCTGGGACTGCAATTTTCCGTCCTCGCCGTGGGCATTATCGTCATGCAGGGCGGCGTGGTCGCCTTCGATATGCGCGACGGCGTGATGGTCTCGAACGCCGCGCAGAACGGCTTCGGCGCGGCCAACAGGCTCTTTAACCTGATGGCCACGCCCATGAACGCGCTGGGCGCGGCGCTGACCAGCTTCACCGCGCAGAACCTCGGCGCGGGCGATTACGAGCGCATTAAAAAGGGCAGTCTGCAAGCGCTCATCATGGGCTTTACGCTGGCGGCCGCCGCCGCGGGGATCGGGCTGCTTTTGTGCCGCGGCGGGCTTTTCTACCACGTCTTTCTCAGCGCGGACAAGATCACGCCCGAGACGATCCGCTACGGCAACTCGCTATTGTATGTGGACTTTTCGATGTACCTCTTCCTCGCGTTCATTCTCGTCATCCGCAACTGCGTGCAGGGCATCGGGCGCAGCGGCTTCGTCCTCGGTGCGGGCGCGGCGGAGCTGGTGGCGCGTATCGGCGTGTGTCTGATCCTGCCCGCCGCCGTGGCCGGAGGGGCGGTCAGCGCGGACGCGCCGGAGCTGGCGTTTTACGCCCTGTGCGCCGCCGACCCGCTGGCGTGGATCGCCGCCGACCTCGTGCTGTCCGTGCCGTTCGTGCGGAATATTCTGCGGAAGGATTATCGGTATCTGACACACGCGAAGGGATAATCGGTCAAAATACGTTTCACGGGAGAGGCGTTGCCTCTCCCGTTGGTTTTTGTGAATACGTGCGGCGGGGCGTCGAGGGCGCCCGCCTACGCGCCCTTTTCGCGTTTCCTCATATCAGCAGGAGGGCGGAGCTGGGTGGGAGGGTGATGCGGACGCGGTGGTTTACGGCGAGGAAGTGCTGCCCGGTCAGGGCGTCCTTTGCCGTTGAGTGCGGCCACGGGAGGGTCAGCGTCAGCGCCTCGTCCCCGGCGTTCAGGGCGGCGATGGTCGTTTCGCCCTCCGTCTCGCGCTCAAAGGCCAGCCCGCCGTGCTGCGCGTAGAGGTAGTGCAGCGCGCCCGCCTGAAGCGACTGCCGCTCCGATCGCAGCTTGCCCAGTGTGCGAAAAAACGACACCAAGGCCGCGTTTTCCCGTCCCCACGGGTACGTTCCCCGGTTGAGCGGGTCTTCAAAGCCCTGCATTCCGGCTTCGTCGCCGTAGAAGAGCGTGGGCGAGCCGGGGAAGCAGTAGAGCAGCACGCCCGCCAGACGCAACCGCGCGAGGCCGCGCCGCAGCTCGTCGGGGGAGAGCGTATACGCTGCCCGCGCCGCCTTATCCTCGGGGACGCGCTCCGCGCCCAGCAGCGTCAGGATACGCGGCGTGTCGTGCGTGCCGAGGAAGTTCATGGCGCCGAAGAAGGCGGCGGGCGGGTAGTTCTCGCGCAGCGTCTCCATACACTCGCGGAAGTCCGCCGCGTCCCCGCCCGTCAGCCATTGCAGCAGGGCGGTGCGGAGGGGGTAGTTCATCAAGCCGTGCGTCTCCCGACCGAGGAGATACCGCCGCCTGCGGGAGTAGGCGATCTTGCTGCTGCCGTCCTCCCACACCTCGCCCAAGAGGTAGCCGTCCGGCTTCTCGGCCTCGACGGCGCGGCGAATGCCCTCGATGAAATCGTCCGGCAGCTCATCTGCCACGTCCAGCCGCCAGCCGTCCGCGCCGAGGCGCAGCCAGCGGCGCACCACGCTGTCCGTGTCCTCAAAGATGAAGCGGCGGTAGGCGGGGCGGCTCTCGTTGACGGCGGGGAGCGTCTTCACCCCCCACCATGCGTCGTAGTCCGTCGGCCACGGGTGGAAGCTGTACCAGTCGTAATAGGGCGAGTCTTTGCTCTGCGCTGCGCCCAAGTCCGGATAGAAGCCGTCCGCGTTGAAGTAGCGGCTTCTCGAGCCGGTGTGATTGAAGACACCGTCCAGCATAACGCGCATCCCGCGCCTGTGCGCCTCGCGGCAGAGGACGGCGAAGTCCGCCTCGCTGCCCAGCAGCGGGTCGATGGCGCGGTAGTCGGCGGTGTCGTAGCGGTGGTTGCTGGCGGCTTCGAAGATGGGGTTCAAGTAAAGCGTCGTCACGGAGAGGCTTTTCAGGTAGTCGAGCTGCTCCGTGATGCCGCGCAGCGAGCCGCCGAAGAAGTCACGGTTCGTAATCTCGCCGTTTTCGTCAGGCAGGAAGACGGGCATCTCGTCCCAGCGCTCGTGCAGCCATCGGTGGCCGACCATGCCGGAGACGTCCGGCGGAGCGGTGCGGCGAAAGCGGTCGGGGAAGATCTGATACGTCACGCCACGGCCGAACCAGTCCGGTGTATGCGTGTTCTCGTAGACCGTGAGCTGCCAGCGCACCGCGCCGTCCCGCTCGGCGGTGAGGCCGTTTTTGCCGAGAAAGACCGTTGAGCCGTCCTCGCGGGTCAATCGGAAGACGTACCAACACAGCTCGCCCGCGCTCGGCGCGGTGTAGCTGCCGGAAAAGCCGCCCTCCGCCGGAGGCAGGGGACAGATGTCCTCCTTGGCGGCAAACTCGCGGTAGACGAGCAGTTCACAGGCGTAAAAGGTATCATCAAAGAGCGTAAAACGCACCTCCGTGCCGCAGGGCGCAGCACCGAAGGGCGTTTTACAGCGTATATCGCGCGGGTCAAAGTAAAGCTCCATAGTATGCCTCGTTCATTGCAGGAGGGTATTTTCCCCCGAGGTGACACTGCTGCTGCCGCGGGAGAACCATGCGTTGATAATGTCGACGGCGGCGTTGGCCAGCAGACTGCCGCTGCCGCCCTTTTCCACCACGATGGCCACGGCGATCTCCGGGTCGTCGTAGGGCGCGTAGGCCACAAAGACGCCGTTGGCGATGTCCGTGCCGACCTGCGCCGAGCCGGTCTTCGCGCCCGCCTCCACCACACAGCGCGAGAAGGCGGAGCGGAGGGAGTCGTAGGTCAGGTCGTGCATACCCGTCGTGACCGCCGTCATGGTGCTGTCGGAGATGTCCATATCGTTGAGCGGGGCTTCGTCGTAGTTGTAGATCATGCGCGAATTGTCGTAGGACTTCACACTCTTGAGCAGGTGCGCCGCGTAATGCTCACCGCCCGACACCAGCGTGGCGACGTAGTTGGCGAGCTGGATGGGCGTGAAGGAGTTGTAGGACTGGCCGATGGCGGCGGTGATGGTCTGGCCGTCCGTCCACTCGCGGTCGTGCGCCTCCGCCCACTCCGGGGAGGCGAGTACGCCGCTCACATCCCCGATCTCTATCCCTGTGGACCGGCCGAGGCCAAACTGTGTGGCGTAGTCGTCCAGCCGCGCGATCCCGGTGAGGCGGCCCGCCTCGTAGAAGAAGTAGTTGCACGAGTCCACGATGGCCTGACTGACGTTGATGCGCCCGTGGGTCGTGTGCGCTTGCCGCCATATCCAGCACATAGGCTGCGGGTCGCTGTAATAGGTATACACGCCGCGGTCTTCGATGATGGTGGAGGGGGTAATGACGCCGCTCTCCAGCGCCGCCACAGAGGTGCAGAGCTTGAACGTCGAGCCGGGCGCGTAGATGCCCTGCGTGGCGCGGTTGAACATCGGCAGACGGTCATCCTCGACGAGCGTCTCGTAGTCCTCGTTGAACGTCTCCAAGTCGTAGCTGGGGTAGCTGGCCATCGCCAGCACGTCGCCGTTGCCCACTCCAATGACGACCGCCGCACCGCCGCGCTGATAGCTGTCCTTATCGATCATGCCCTCGATCGTCTCGGCCAGCGTCTGCTCCGTCACGGCCTGCAGGTCGATGTCGAGCGTCAACGCGACCGTGCCGCCGGGCTGCGGCTCGCGGGTATACAGCTCGCCTGTGAGCTTGCCGTTTTCGTCGGTCGTCACGAGCCGCCGTCCGTCCTTGCCATGGAGGTATTGCTCAAACGCCTTCTCCACACCGTCCTTGCCCACGAGGTCGTTCATGGCGTAGCCCTTGTCGGCGTAGCCGACGTACCCGGTCTTCTCGTCGCTGCTCCACTCCTCCTGCCAAATCGGTCCGATCGTACCTAAAATATGGCTGGCGAGCTTCGTATTGTAGACACGGGCAGAGGCGGTTTTGATGGTCACGCCGTCAAAATGTCCGTCCGTGATCTGACTGATGACCTCCGAGGACACATCCTCGGCGAAGGTGTAGCTCTCGCGGCTGTCCAGCTCGTAGCGCACGCCCGCGATATACCGCGCCTGCGCGGCGGTGTAGCTCTCGTCGATACCGTACAGCTCGCACAGTGCCGCCAGCAGCTCCGTGCCGCTGCCGCTCGTCGGCAGCTTGCGCTTTTCAAGGTAGGACCGGAAGCTGCTGCTCTGCGCCGCCGCCTTGAGCCCGGGCGACGACCCGGTCGTCATGGGCAGCGAGTCGCTCCACGAGGTGTTGGTCTTTTGGCACAGCTCGATGAGCCGCCAAATGGCGGCGTTGAGCGCGGTGTTGTCCTTCTTGAATTCGCTGCGGTCGAACACGAGCGTATAGGCCAGACGGTTGGACACCAGCACCTTGCCGTTGCGGTCTGTGATGATGCCGCGTGAGGCCGTCACCGTCTCGCTCGTGGCATTGCTGGCGATGGACTTGGCGCGGTTTTCACTGCCGTGCAGCACCTGAGAATCGTACAAAACGGCGGCGAACACCAGCAAAAACACGCCGAAGAACGCCAGCAGGAGCTGGACGCGCCGTTTCGCCGGATGAGGATTTTGTATCATAGGTATCTCCTTTTTTGCTCTGTCAGTCGCGCTTTGTGGCCAAGGCGACCCTGCGGAACGGATAGTGCGCCAGCAGCGTCAGCGGGAGCGACAGTGCCGCCTCCCGCGCCGCCAGCAGCGAAGCCGCCGAGAAATCCGTCGGCATGGCGTAGGCCAGCACCGCCCAGTGCAGCAGATCGCAGATGAGCAGCGCGGCCGCCGAGGCGGCCAGCGAGCAGGCCGGCCCCGCCGCCACCACGCGACCCGACAGCAGCCACGCCGCCGCGCCGCCGAGAAAGAACGCGACGGCGTAAAAGCACGGCAGCCCGCTCACCGGGGTCATCAGGTCGCACGCAAGGCCGAAGAAGACGGCGAACAGCAGCGCCGCCTCGTCCTGCTCCATCGTCACCGGGATGACGGCGATGGCGGGCAGCAGCAGCGGGTGAACGCCCCACACCTCGATGCGCACCAGCACCAGCCCCTCCAGCAACACCAGTCCGAGGGCGCACAGGCTGTACAGTATCCATTTTTGCACAATGGCGCGGCGGGTCATAGGCAAGCTCCTTCGTCATTCAATCACGTCGAAATCCGTGATGATATAGAGGTCGCGCAGGTTTTCAAGGTCGCAGCGCGGCGAGAGGACCGCGTAGCGCGCCAGCCCACCGTCGTCGGTGCGCACCTCGTCCACCGTGCCGATAACCAGTCCGGCTGGGTAATAGCCGCCGAGGCCGGAGGTCAGGACGAGGTCGCCTTTAATGAGGTTTGTCGAATCGGAGAGGTATTGCAGCTTCAGCTTGCCCTCGCTCATGAGCGCGAGGTCGCCGCCCGCCACCGCCGTCTCCTCCGTGCGGAAGACCATGGCGCCGAACTGCGCCTCGGTGTCCGTGAGCGTCGCCATGCGGCACCAGTTCAGCCCGACCTCCGTGACGACGCCCGCCAAATTCCCGGTACTGTCCACGGCGCAGTCGCCCACGGCCACACCGTGCTGACTGCCGCGGTTGAGTACGACCGTACTCGCCCAGTTGGAGACGTCCTCCTGCGTCACACGCGCCGCCTCGAACGTGAGGTCACTGCGCTGCCGGCGCAGTCCCAGCAGCTCGCGCAGCTCGGCGTTCTCATCGGCGGCACTCTGCGCGCGGCGCAGCTCACTCTCCAGCTCAGCCACGCGCTGACGGAGCGTTTCGTTTTCGCTTTGCAGCGTCTCCACGCGCTCAAACCGTGCGCCGAGGTCGGTGAACCACCCCGCCACCGCCGACCCGGCGGCGCGGAACGGCGAGGCGACCACGCCCAGCGCGTTGTGCAAAAGCCCCGTGCCCGAGCCGAGTGCCGACACGACGCACAGTGCCACCGCGACGGTCGCCGCCGCGGCGAGCAGCCATATACCCGTTTTTGTAAAAAATCGCTTCATACCGACCTCAATTTACCCCAACAGCTTTACGCCGAACTCCGATAACATCTGACTGAGCAGCAGCACGGGCAAGCCCATGACGTTGAAAAAATCGCCGTCGATGCGCTCCACGAGCAGCGCACCCTGCCCCTGCACGCCGTAGGCCCCGGCCTTGTCCATCGGTTCGCCTCCGGCAATATACGAGCGCAGCTCCGACCGCGAGGCGGGGCGGAAATACACCTCCGTCCGCTGGGCGCGGGTGAGGGCCTTGTCGCCCTGCCGCACCGTCACGCCGGTACACACCGCGTGGTGATGTCCCTGCAGGGCCGTCAGCATTTTCAGTGCCTCCGCCTCGCTTGCGGGCTTGCCGAGCTTCTTGTCGTTCAAAAAGACCATCGTGTCGGCGGTGATAACGATCTCATCCGCCGAGGACGCGACCGCGCAGGATTTCTCCCGCGAGATGTAGGAGACCGTCTCCTCCGGCGTCAGTCCCTCGGGGAAAGACTCCTCCACCTGCGGCACGCGCACCTCAAATTCCGCAAGGCCGATACGGCGCAGCAGCTCCTGCCTCCTCGGTGAGCCGGAGGCCAGCACGATACGCGCCATGGCCTTACCGCCCCGTCGAGCCGAAGCCGCCCGCGCCGCGCGCCGTCTCGTCCAGCGCCGCCACCTGCACCACCGTCGGCTGCACCACGGGCGTAATCATAAGCTGGGCGATGCGGTCGCCGGGCTGCACCGTGTACGCACGCTGTCCTAAATTCACCAGCCCCACGCCGATCTCGCCGCGGTAGTCACTGTCGATGACGCCCACGCCGTTGCTCAGGCAGACGCCCTGCTTGATGCCCAGCCCACTTCGGGCAAAGACCAAGGCCACGTAGTCCGCCGACGGCAGGGCGATGGCGATGCCCGTGGGGACGAGCGTCCGCGCTCCGGCTTCGAGCGTCAGCGGCGCATCGAGACAGGCGTACAGATCCATGCACGCCGCCCCGGCGGTGGCAAAGTGCGGCAAGGGGATCTCCGTCCCGATCTTGGGGGACAGAGCTTTTATCTTCAGCTCCATAGTCGTGTTTTACTCCTTGAATTCAATACGGATAGTATAATGTCTGAAATAAAATACAAAATGTATCACTCTACGCCCCGGTAGAACAGCCCTCGCGTTACGTCCGCGCCCGGCGTGACGCTGCCGCTTCGGTGCGCCCGCAGGATGGCAGCACATTCCTCCGCCGTCTCGGTCGTGAAGCGCAGCCGCCCGTAGCGCAATCCGCAGCGGAACACCTCCGGCTTATCGGCCAGCACGAGCGTCTTCCCGTTTTCGATCTCGCAGCGGCAGCCGTAGCCGCACAGCACCGGGAACTGCGCGCCCGTTCGGTCGGTCAGGATGCTCCCTGCGCCGTGGGCGCAGCCCACCGCGTTCTTCGTCATGCAGTTCTCCGTCACCATCAGCGGCAGACGTCCGTAGATGACGGCCTCGCAGGGGAGGTACTTGCGCAGATCGCGCACCTGCTGCCAGCGCAGCTCGAAGCTCACCGTGGCGGAGGATAGCCCCTGCGTCTGCCAGAAGTGCAGAGCGCGGCTGTTGTAGATATTCAAGCCGAAATCGCCGCGCAGCGTCTTGCCGAGGCCGCGGACGATGGGCAGATGACCCAAGTTCCCCACGGCCACGGAGTTTACTTCCCCATGCCGCGCCAAAATATCCCGAAGGACCGCCTCATCCGCCGTGCGGAACACCCGCGGCAGCACGGCGCAAAGCTCGGTCTGCCCCGCGTAGGGCGACAAATCGATCGCATCCAGCAGCTCCGCCGGGAGGTAGACGATGGCGGGCTTTTCCGCCAGCAACTCCGGCGTGAGCTGGTCAGGCCGCACGATCGAGACGGTGAAGTCCGGCTCCGCCGCGCCCTCCGGCGCGTCCGGCAGGGGCTTGAGGGCTGATATTCGCCGCTCCGGCGCGGCTGTCCGCCGCGCCGCCAACTCGTCCAGCACTTCGCGCCGCAGGGCGTTGACGGCACCGGCGGAGACCATCAGCCCCTCGTCCAGCTCTACTTCCATATGGTCTGCCGAGAACACCGTGCCGCCCGTTTTCGAAAGCCGCTGACGCAGCTCCTCCGCCGTCACGGCGCGGTTTCGCGCCGTTTCCGGCACGTCGCCCTGCGCCGTCGCCACAGCGCCGCCGCAGACACCTGTCAGCGTCAGCGGGGTGCCGCGCCGTACCGTCAGGCGGAGGTTTACCGGGATTTTGCGGTGCTCTTTTCCGTTTTCATATACCTCGCGGGCTTTGGCGAAAAGCGCCTTCGGCTCGGGGGTATTTTCCGGTCTTGTGCCGAACATCGACCGTCCCTTTTTGCCCCGCCAGTAGCCGTCGGTGAAGCCGCTGCGGGAAAAGGCCAGCTCCAAAGCCGTTCGTTCCGAGGGCGTGGGGAGCCGCTTTTCGTCCAGTAAGCGGCGGTAGATGGACGTGACCACGGCCACGTACTCCGGCCGCTTCATCCGCCCCTCCAGCTTCAGGCACGTCACGCCGATGCGCTCCATGTCCTGCAAGTAATCGGCGAGGTTTGCATCCTTGAGGCTCAGGGGATAGTCCGCGCCGCAGGGCGCGTTCACGCCGTAGGGCAATCGGCACGGCTGGGCGCACGCGCCGCGGTTGCCGCTGCGCTGACCCAAGACGGCGCTCATCTCGCACTGCCCGGAGTAGCACATACACAGTGCGCCGTGGCCGAAGATCTCGATCTCCGCGCCGCACCCGGCGCATATCTCCGCGACCTCGTCACGGCTCAGCTCGCGCGCCAGCACGACGCGCTCCATGCCAAGGCGCTCCGCCTCACGCGCGCCGCCCAGCGTAAAGAGGCTCATCTGCGTGCTGGCGTGTAGGGGAAGGTCGGGCGCGAGCTCCCGCGCCGCCGCCAGCAGTCCCCAGTCCTGCACCAGCACCGCGTCCACGCCCATATCATTTGCCTTTTGCAGTGTTTCTGCCGCCTCGGGCAGCTCACGGTCGGTCAGGAGCGTGTTGAGCGTCAGGAAGACGCGCACGCCGCGCAGGTGGCAGTAGTCCACCGCCGAGGCAAACTCCGCATCGGTGAAGTTCTTCGCACTGCGCCGTGCGTTGAACGCGCCAAAGCCCATATAGACCGCGTCCGCGCCGCTCTGCACGGCGGCGACTAAAGCGTCGATCCCCCCGGCCGGGGCAAGCAGCTCCATCATCCGCGGCGGTTCTGACCCTGCATGGATTGGAGCTTGCGCCGCAGCTCGGCCGCCTCGCTCTTGGCCTGTCCGGCCTCGTCGAGATACGTCTTGACCTGCTTGCGCAGGTTCTCCGAGCCGTCCTGCGCCTTGCAGAGCTGGTCGGCCAGATTGACCGCCGCCAGCACCGCCGCGTTGTCGCGGCTCATGTGTGCGCCGTTCATCAGGGACTGCATCTCCTTGTCCACCATCGCGCCCACCTTTTCCATGTAGGCGGCGTTCTCCTCGGCCACAAGGGTGTACTCTGCCCCGCAGATGGTCATGGTCACACGGTTCGCCATATTGAAAGCCCTCCTTATTTCTCTGAGTGTATGGACACCTATTCATGATATATTATAGCACAAATTTTCAAAGAGAAAAGGTTATTTTGCCGCGTGGGCGGAAATTTCTGAAATCGCTCCTTTACGAACGCTGTCTTTTCATGTAGAATAGGGGAAAACGAAAGGGGGACGGTCGTCCATGTCCGGCTATATTCTGCGCCTCGGACAACAGAATATCACCCTGCCCGCCGAGGCGGCGGACAAGCTCCTGCGCTCCGGGCAGGGCGATGCCGCTCTGCTCTACCTCGCGCTTCAGCGCTTCGGACGCGGCGTGACAACGGAGGAGCTGGAAAAGGCACTGCCCATCAGCCGACTGCGCATTGACGCGGCGGAGCAGGTGCTGCAGAGTCTCGGCCTTCTTCCGCGTCCCGCCCGTGAGGCGCGTCCTGCCCCGGCGCAGGAACGCCCCACGTATTCCTCGGACGATATTTCCGCGCTCCTGCAGGACAACGAGGGCTTTCGGCTGCTTCTGCCGCAGGTGGAACGCCAGCTCGGCAAGAAGCTCCGCACGCCGGATCTTCAAATTTTGGCCGGGCTTTACGACGACCTCGGTCTCCCCGCCGACGTGATTTATCTGCTCGTGTGCCACTGTGTCGAGCGGGCGGAGCGCCGCTGGGGTGAGGGGCGCAGACCCACGCTGCGGCAGATCGAAAAGGAGGGCTATCACTGGGCGCAGCTCGGTGTGTACGACCAGTCCGCCGCCGCCGCGTACCTGAAAAAGTGGGCGCAGCGCGAGGAAAAGTCCGCCGCCTATATGCAGGCGCTCCACCTGCCGCAGCGGCAGCTCGTGGACGCGGAGCGGCGGTACATCACGGAGTGGATGGAGCAGGGCTTCCCGCCGGAGACGGTCGCGCTGGCCTACGAGCGCACGGTCTTCTATAAAAAGGATCTCAACTGGCGGTATCTCAACGGCATTCTCCGCCGCTGGCACGAGAGCGGGTGGCATACGCCCCAGCAGGTGCAACGCGGCGAGGAAAAAACGGCCGCGAAAACGCCACAAAAGCCCGCCTGCGGCGGGGAGAAGGACGCTTGGATGCGTCGCTATATCAAGAGGTGAAGCACGATGGCATACGATGGCAGCATCATGCGCCGCGCACTGGCGCAATACGACACGGACAAACAGCGGCGCAGCGATGAATTGGAGCAGCGGCGGCGTTTGGCCTTTACCCGCGAGCCGCGCCTTGCGGAGATCGACCGCGAGCTGCGCGGGACAATGAGCCGCATTGTCACCTCCGCGCTCCAAAAGGGGACCGACCCGCTGCCCGCCATCCGCGTGCTGCGGGATGAAAACCTGGAATTGCAGCGCGAGCGCGCGGAGCTGCTGACGGCGATGGGCGAGCCGATTGACTATTTGGACGACAAGCCCGTCTGTCCGCTCTGCGGCGACACCGGGTACTGTAAGGGGCAGGTCTGCGCGTGCCTGAAAAAATACTACGCCCGCGAGCAGCTGCGCGAGCTGTCGCACCTATTGCCCTTGGGTGAGGCAGCCTTTGACACGTTCCGCTTCGACTATTACGACGACGCGGTATGGCCGGACTACGGCACGTCGCCGCGCGCCAACATGGAGCGCAATTTCGACACCTGCCGCGACTATGCCCGCCAGTTCTCCAAGGGCAGCGGCAATCTTCTGCTCTCCGGCGGCACGGGGCTGGGCAAGACGTTCCTCTCGGCCTGTATCGCCCGCGAGGTCAGCAACGCCGCCTTCTCCGTGGTCTACGACACGGCGGGACGCATTTTCTCCCGCTTCGAGGAGGCCAAGTTCCGCGGTGACGCCGAGGGAGACGCCGACGCCAAACGCTGCCGCCGCTGCGATTTGCTCATCGTGGACGATTTGGGGACGGAGATGACCACCTCGTTCGTCCAGAGCGCGCTCTATCAGCTCGTCAACGGCCGATTGATGGAGGGAAAATCCACCATCATCAGCACCAACCTCGCCCCGGACGAGCTGGGCGCACGCTACGGCGCGGCGGTGCTGTCCCGCCTTGAGGGCGAATATGAGATACTGCCGTTTTTCGGCGAGGATATACGCCGCCTGAAGCGGCAAATGATGTGATATACAAGGAGGTTCACCCCATGCAGATACAGAGCCGAGAGGACTTTCCCGAAAAGCGTCAGGTACGTCTGACGATTCACGTGGACGCGGAGACGTGGCAGGCATCGCTGCAGCGCTGCTACGACGCCATCAAGTCCATCGCCCCGGTGGACGGCGCGGCCACCCGCGCCAACATTGAGGCCAAATACGGCGCGGAATTTCTCTATCAGGAGGCCGTCAACGACACGTACCCGCAGGCCTTGATCGAGGCCATTCAGCACGAGGAGCTGCTGATTGCCGGGACACCGACGCTGACGGTGGAGACCATCGGCGCGGACGGCTATACGTTCTCCGCCGTCATCGACCTCTACCCGGAGGTGACGCTGGGCGCGTATAAGGGGCTGTCCGCCGTCTATCCCGAGGTTTCCTTGAGCGAGGAGGACACACAGGCCGCGCTGGAGGCGTATGCCGCGCAGCATACGGACGTCGCCCACCCCGAAAAAGCCGCACAGGGCGACGAGGTCGTCATCGACTTCGAGGGCTTCTTGGACGGCGTTCCGTTCGAGGGCGGCAAGGGCGAGCAGTACCCGCTCGTACTCGGCAGCGGCTACTTCATCCCCGGCTTTGAGGAACAGCTCTGCGGCGCGGCGGCGGAGGAAACGCGCGAGGTGCGCGTCACGTTCCCGCAGGTCTACACCCCGGAGCTGGCGGGCAAGGACGCGACATTCCGCGTCACGGTGCATCAGATCACCCGCCGCACCGCACCGACGATGGACGATGCCTTTGCCAAAAAGCAGGGCTATGAGGATAGCTCCGCGCTCCGCCGCGCCGTGATGGCGCAGGCCGTCGAGCAGAAGCGATCGCAGGCCGAGCAGCAATTCGCCGACGCGCTCATCCGGCAGGTGATCGACGGCATGACCGTCACCATTCCCGACGCGATGGTCGAAAATCAGATTGACGGGCTGATCGCCCAGCTTCGCGGCCATCTGGAAAGTCAGGGCGCAACGCTGGAGCAGTATTTGGAGGCCGGCGGCACGACGATGGCGCAGCTCCGCGACCATGCGCGTCAGCAGGCCGACACCGCCGCCCGCTACGAGCTGGCTATGACGGAGATCGCCCGGCGCGAGGGGATTGAAATTACGGAGGAGGATGTAGAGCGGGAGTATGATGCGCTCGCCGCGCAGTACGGGCTGAGCCGCGACCTCCTGCGCCAGCAGCTCCCGCCCATGAAGCTGCGCCATGATATGAAGCTCTCCCGCGCGAGGAATGTCGTCCTCTCCGCAGGGAAGCGAAAGTAATAGGCGGCACAGCGCAGGGCCGGTGAAGCATTGCAGGGCGGACGACTCGCCGAGAATATGGCAAAAGAGAACGGCATGGCCGTTCTCTTTTTTGCTCGTCTTATTCACAGATTTTCCACGACGTCCATGGTGATACGGGCGGTGATGCCCCAGAGGGGCTTGGGGGTGCCGCGGTAGAGGGGGACTTCGAGGAAATAGGGACGCCATGGGTAATCTGATTGGATGCCCGCCTCCGCGTAGGGAAAGCCGGGGGCTTCCACCGCCTGACGGTGGGTGTAGACCTGCGGCGGGTGATCCTTCAGCCACGGCAGCGGCAGCAGCAGCGTGTCCGCCACCTCCGCCGGGTCGGGGCGCATGAGCGGCAGCGCGGCGGGGTCGAGGACGGCCAGGAACGGGCGCAGGAGGCTGTGGGCGCGGATATAGACGAAGTCCATCGCGCCGAGGACGGTGACGGCTGTCTCCGGGATGGCCAGCTCCTCCCACGTTTCGCGCAGGGCGCATTGCAGGGGCGTTTCGCCCATCTCGCGCTTGCCGCCGGGGAAGCAGATCTCGCCGGGCTGGCAGATGGACGCGGCGCGCACCTCGTACAAAAGGCACGTCTCGCCGTCATGCTCCACAAGCGGCACGAGGACGGCAGAGCCGCCGCGCTCGCCCATGAGGGAGGGGGTATGGTCGGCGTAGTAGTCGCGCAGGCGGGAGATGTCCATGCGGTCGCTCCTTTCGTTTCGATAAAAAAGTCCCCCGCCAAGCGGCGGGGGAGCGGGTCATACCCTGACGGTGTCAGCAGCCGCAGCCGCAGCCGCCGTTATTGCCGCAGCCGTTGCCGCACCCGCAGCCGTTGCCGCAGAACAGGAACAGAAGGATGATGGCGATGATGATCCAGCAGCAGCTGCTGCCGCCAAAGCAGGAATTCTGGTTACACATATCGTAGAACCTCCTATGAAAATTTGACCGCCATGTCGGTCTCATTCCCATAGTATGCAGGCGCGGGAAATGTGTTACTCGCAGGAGATACGGTAGCTCAGGGTCAGCAGCGTGTCCACGAAGTGGATGTCCTCGAAGAAGACGCCGCTCTCCTTGGCGGAAAGCTCCACGTTCGTGAAGTTCCAAAAGCCGCGGATGCCCAGCGCGATGAGGCGGTCGGCCAAGGGCTGCGCCACGCTCTGCGGCACGGTCAGCACCGCCACGTCGGGGCGATAGTCGGCCACGTAGCCCTCCAGCTCGTCCATCGAGCGCACGGTCACGCCGCGTATCTCCGTGCCGACGATCGCGGGCGAGACGTCAAACGCGCTGTCGATGCGGAAGCCCGCCTTGTCAAAGTCGAAGTTTTGCAGCAGGGCGTGACCCAAGTGACCCGCGCCGATGATGATGAGGCGGTGTCCCTTATCGATGCCCAAGATGTGGCCGATCTCGGAGCGCAGCTCGGCCACGTTGTAGCCGTAGCCCTGCTGACCGAACGCGCCGAAGCAGCTCAGGTCCTGCCGTATCTGGGAGGCGGTGATGTCCATCTTGATGCCCAGCGAGTTGGAGCTGATACGCACGACGCCCTTGTTGTAGAGGTCGTCGAGGTAGCGGTAATAGCGGGGCAGGCGGTGGATGACCGCGTCGGAGATTTTCTGTTTTTTCATATAGAGTCCTTCTTGAAAGTAGAATTTAAGGAAGCTTTGCGATATCTTGTTGCTATTTTACAACAAGTCACGCGGGTTGTCAATTTTTTTAACAATCTTTCAGAAAAATTTTTTGGATTGCCCGCGCCGGAGGGGCGAAAACGCCCCATTTTGTCATTCCGAGCCGGTTCTCAAGCCGGCGCGGGAGTCCGTTTCCCCATTTCACGCCGTTGGCGCGGTGCGGAGGCCGCATAAAGCACAGCAAGCCCTCCGCCGGGGGAGCGGAGGGCTTGCCGTGTGTTTGTGTGTTTATTAGGAGAGAGAGAAAATCACATAAGGAAGTGTTGTTCCTTTGGATGATGTTATATTACCCGGTAAAATTGTCCGAATCATGAAGCTCACATGAACTTTTTGTGAATTTGCGGACGATTTACTTGAATTTTCGGCTTTGCTCCACCGCCATAACATCACATCGGTTATTCTTCTCGTTCTCCGCGTGACCCTTGACCCAGTGGCAGCGCACATCGTGCTGCGCCAGCAGCGGCAGCAGACGCTGCCAGAGATCGACGTTCAGAACGGGCTTTTTGTCCGACTTGACCCAGCCCTTTTTCTGCCAGCCGTAGAGCCAGCCCTTTTCCAGCGCGTCGATGACGTACTTCGAGTCGGCGTACAGCTCGACGGTGCAGGGTTCTTTCAAGAGCGACAGTGCCTCGATGACGGCGGTCAGCTCCATGCGGTTGTTGGTCGTCTCCGCCGCGCCGCCGGACAGTTCTTTTTCCGCACCCTTGTAGCTCAGGATCGCGCCCCAGCCGCCCGGGCCGGGGTTGCCGCTGCACGCGCCGTCGGTGTAAATCGTTACGGTTCTCATCTCACTCCACCTCCATGACGAACACCGTATGATCGCGGACGGTGAAGCGCACGTTTTTTCCGCCGTAGCGCATTCCGTAGATCCGCGTCGGATCGTCCTGATAGCGCGGCCTCGGGTCGGCGGCGAGTGCGCTGCACAGACCCTGCCGCATTTCGGGTACGAAGCGTTCCAGCAGTGCCGGGGGAAACTCGACCTTGAGCGTCTCGCCCGCGCCGGGTGCGGCGAAGCCGCCGGTGGCCTCGGTGCGGCAGTCGGCGTAGGGGAGGTAGGGCTTGATGTCGAAAATCGGCGTGCCGCTGACCATATCCGCGCCGCGGACGTACAGCACCGGGCTGTCCGCCTCGTCCAAGGCCACGCGCTCCAGCGCCACGGCGGACAGTGCCAGTCCGTTCGGACGGAACGGCGAGCGCGTGGCAAAGACGCCCATGCGCTCATTGCCGCCGAGCCTCGGCGGACGCACCGTGGGCGACCACGTCTGCCGCAGGGCGCGGTCGAACTGCCAGATGAGCCACACGTGGGAGAAGCCGTCCAGCCCGCGCACCGCCTCGATCTCGCGAAACGGCGGCGTGAAAACGATTCGCCCCGGACAGTCGGCAAGGCCGCTCTGACGCGGCACGCCGAACTTTTCCTCGAAGGGCGTTTCGATGTGGGCGATGGGTATGATTTCCGCCACGGTCAACGCTCCCGCCGCCCGGTATCGGTCAGGTGGGCGGTGATGTCCTTGGGCAGACGCAGCAGGCGCACGATCTCCCCGGCCACGATGAGCACCATCCCGGCGAGGATGACCCAAATGCTCTGCATCGTTCCGGCGGTGAGGAACATGGCCATCAGCACGAGCAGCAAGACCATGTTGATACGGCCGTTGACCTCCTCAATGTCGCGCAGCGCGTCGTCCTTTTCATAGATGACCTTATTGTAGGAAAACAGGGGTCTGGCTGCCGCGTTGTGGTAGAGCGTCTTGGTGAAGTACTGCCAGCGCGTCAGCGGGACGACGGCCTCTCTCGGTGCGCTGCTCATTGCAATTCCTCCGTTTCCGTCTTTTCCTCCGGGTCGGCCAGCGCGAGGGAAATCACACGGTCGCCCTCCTCCTTAAAGCGCATGACGATGACGCCCTGTGTGGCGCGGCCTGCAATGCGGATGTTCTCCACCGGGGTACGGATGAGAATGCCGGCCTCCGTGACGAGCAGGAGATCCTCCGTGCCGTCCACCAGCTTCATGCCGACCACGCAGCCCGTCTTGTCGGTGAGCATATAGTTGCGGATACCGAGGCCGCCGCGGTTCGTAATGCGGTATTCCTCGATGGGGGTGCGCTTGCCGTAGCCCTTTTCGGTGATGGACAGCACCGTCTTACCCGCATCGGCGCGCGCCGCGCCGATGACATAGTCGCCGTCCCGCAGACGAATGCCGCGCACACCGACGGCGGTACGTCCCATAGCGCGGACGTCCGTCTCATCGAAGCAGACGGCCTGCCCGTCGTGCGTGGCAATGAGGACGCGGTCGCTGCCGCGTGTCTCGAAGACGGAGATCAGCTCGTCGCCCTCGTCGAGTGTCAGGGCGCGAATGCCGTTGCTGCGCAGGTTTTTCAGTGCGCTGACCTCCAAGCGCTTCACCGTGCCGCTGCGGGTGGTCATGAAAAGGTAGAGCTGCTCGTCGCCCGCCTCGCGGTAGTGGAGCATGGCCTGTACGCGCTCGCCCGTCTCGACCTGTAGGATGTTGACGATGTTCACGCCCTTGGCGGCCTTGCCGCTCTCGGGGATCTGATAGCCCTTCTTGCGGTAGACCTTGCCCGTGTCGGTGAAGAAAAGAATATAGTCGTGGGTGGAGGCGGTGAAAACATCCACCACGGTGTCCTCCTCGCGGGTGGTGATGCCCTTCTTGCCCATGCCGCCCTTGCTCTGCGCGGCGTATTCGCTGGCCGGGGTGCGCTTGATGTAGCCGTTCTCCGTGAGGGTGAAGACGCACTGCTCCTCCTCGATGAGATCCTCGATGTCCAGCTCGTCCTCGACGTCCTGAATCTCGGTCTTGCGCTCGTCGCCGAACTTGTCGGCGATGGCGGTCAGCTCCTCCTTGAGAATGGACTTGACCAAGCCCTCGTCGCTGAGGACGCGCAGGAAGTAGGCGATTTTTTCCTCCAGCTCCTTGTATTCGGTCTGGAGCTTCTCGCGGTCAAGCCCCTGCAGCCGCTTGAGCTGCATATCGAGGATGGCCTGCGCCTGCACGTCGTCCAGCCCGAAGCGGGACATGAGGTTTTCCTTGGCGTTGTCGTAGCTGCTGCGGATGATACGGATGACCTCGTCGATGTTGTCCTGCGCCACGAGCAGACCCTCCAGCAGGTGCGCGCGCTCCTGCGCTTTTTTCAAGTCGTAGCGCGTCCGGCGGACGATGATCTCCTCCTGAAATGCCAGATACTCGTCGATGATATGGCGCAGGGAGAGGATCTTCGGCTGACGCTGGTTGTTGACCAGTGCCAGCATATTGATGGCGAAGGTGGTTTGGAGCTGCGTCTGCGCGAAGAGGCGGTTGAGTACCACCTGCGCATTCGCATCGCGCTTGAGCTCGATGACCATGCGCATACCGTTGCGGTCGGACTCGTCGCGGATGTCGGAGATGCCCTCGATACGCTTGTCCTCGACCTGATCGGCGATGGCCTTGATGAGCATACGCTTGTTGACCTGATAGGGCAGCTCGGTGATGATGATGCGCGTGCGGCCGTTGCCGAATTCCTCAAACTCGTGGCGGGCGCGCACCATCAGCCGCCCGCGGCCTGTGGCGTAGGCGGCGCGAATGCCGCTGCGTCCCATGATAATGCCCTTGGTAGGGAAATCAGGCCCCTTGACGTGTTCCATCAAATCCGAGAGCGTGGCGTTCGGGTCGTCCAGCACGCAGATACACGCGCCGATAACCTCGCGCAGATTGTGCGGCGGGATGTTGGTGGCCATGCCGACGGCGATACCGCTCGAGCCGTTCACCAAGAGGTTGGGGAAGCGGCTGGGGAGGACGCGGGGTTCCTTGCGGCTCTCGTCGAAGTTCGGGTCCCAGTCCACCGTGTCCTTGTCGATGTCGCGGAGCATTTCGTTCGAGATTTTGCTCAGACGCGCCTCGGTGTAACGGTAGGCGGCGGGGGGATCGCCATCGACCGAGCCGAAGTTGCCGTGGCCGTCCACGAGCATATAGCGCATGGAGAAATCCTGCGCCAGACGCACCAGTGCGTCGTAGACGGAGGCGTCACCGTGCGGGTGGTAGCGGCCCAGCACGTCACCGACGCAGGTGGCGGATTTCTTAAAGGGACGGTCGCTCGTCAGGTTGTCCTCGTACATGGCGTAGAGAATGCGCCGGTGTACGGGCTTGAGGCCGTCACGCACGTCGGGCAGGGCGCGGCCGACGATGACGGACATGGCGTACTCGATATAGGATTGCTCCATCTCCGGCACAAGGGGACTTTCCACGATGTGCTGGTCAGGGAAGCGTATTTCCTCCGGGTCGTATTGGGGTTTTTTGCTCATATTGTCACGACCTCCTTAATAGTCCAAATTCACCGCGTACTGTGCCTTGCGCTCGATGAACTCCTTGCGCGGCTCGACCTTTTCGCCCATCAGCACCGTGAACGTGGCGTCGGCCTTGACCGCGTCGTCGAGCGTGATACGCCGCAGGGTGCGGGTGGTGGGGTCCATCGTTGTCTCCCACAGCTCGTGGGGGTTCATCTCGCCCAAGCCCTTGAAGCGGCTGATGTCGATCTTCACGTTGGGATTGTCGCCGCGCATTTCGGCGGAGACGCGGTCGCGCTCCTCGTCGGAGTAGGCCACGCGGGTCGTCTTGCCGCGCGTCAGCTTGTAGAGCGGCGGCACGGCGGAGTAGACGTAGCCCTCCTCAATGAGCGGGCGCATATAGCGAAAGAAGAAGGTCAGGAGCAGGGTGCGGATGTGCGCACCGTCCACATCGGCATCGGCCATGATGATGACCTTGTGATAGCGCAGCTTGTTCTCGTCAAATTCCTCGCCGATGCCCGCGCCGAGCGCGATGATGACGGGCTGGAGCTTGTCGTTGCCGTAGACCTTGTCCACGCGGGCCTTTTCCACGTTGAGCATTTTGCCCCACAGCGGCAGGATAGCCTGAAAGCGGCTGTCGCGTCCCTGCGTGGCGCTGCCGCCGGCGGAGTCACCCTCAACGATATACAGCTCCGTCAGCTCGGGGTTATTCTCGTTGCAGTCGCGCAGCTTGTCGGGCATGGCCGCGCCGCCCAGCACCGTCTTGCGGCGGATGGACTCGCGTGCCTTGCGGGCGGCCTCGCGGGCGCGGTTGGCGGTCATGGCCTTGTCGAGTATCGTCCGCGCCACGGCGGGGTGTTCCTCCAAATAGACCGCGAGCTGGTCGTTGACGATACCGTCCACCAATGTACGGATATGCGCGTTGCCGAGCTTGGCCTTCGTCTGCCCCTCGAACTGCGCCTCCGTCAGCTTTACGGAGATGACGGAGGTGATGCCCTCGCGCACGTCCTCGCCGGAGACCTTGTCGCCCTCCTTGATGAGTCCGTACTTCATGCCGTAGGCATTGAGGACACGGGTCAAGGCAGCCTTGAAGCCCGTCTCGTGCATACCGCCCTCCGGCGTGTGGATGTCGTTGGCAAAGGAGACGAGCGTCTCATTGTAGCCGTCGTTATATTGGAGGGCAATCTCGGCCGTGCTGTCGTCCTTCGCGCCGGAGAGGTAGATGACCTCCTCGTGGAGCGGCGTTTTGTTGCGGTTGATGAAGGTGACGAACTCGCGGATGCCGCCCTCGTAGCACATCGTCTCCGACTGCTCTTTTCCGTGCCGCGCGTCGGTGATGGTGATGCGCAGCCCCGCGTTCAAAAACGCCTGCTCGCGCATACGGGTGTGCAGCGTCTCGTAGTCGTATTCCAGCGTGTCGAACATCTCGCCGTCGGGCTTGAACGTCACGGTCGTCCCGGTGCGGTCGGTGTCGCCCAAGCACTGCATCTCCTGCGTGATATTGCCGCGGGAGAAGCTCATCTCGTAGAGCTTGCCGTCCTTATGCACCTGCACCGTCAGCCACTCGCTCAGGGCATTGACGACACTTGCGCCCACGCCGTGCAGACCGCCGGAGACCTTGTATCCCCCGCCGCCGAACTTGCCGCCCGCGTGGAGGACGGTGAAGACGACCTCGAGCGCGGGGCGACCCGTCTGTGCCTGAATGTCCACGGGGATACCGCGTCCGTTGTCGGTGACGGTGATGGTGTTGCCCTCGTTGATGGTCACGGTGATGTCCGTGCAGTAGCCGGCCAGCGCCTCGTCGATGGCGTTGTCCACAATCTCGTAGACGAGGTGGTGCAGACCGCTCGCACTCGTCGAGCCGATATACATGCCCGGCCGCTTGCGGACGGCCTCCAGCCCCTCCAGCACCTGAATTTCCGATGCGTTGTATTCCGTGTCCACCACGGGTCTTTCCTTTTCTGCCATGTACTATTCTCCTTTTCCTTGCGCTCTTTTCAACAGCGTTTGAGAATTCAGCTGTGATAGATAAACAATCTGCCGATGGTACGGGTGGTCGCATACCACGAACGAGCGGGGAATATCCTCGCACGCCGACTGCACCACGCCCTCCTTTTCCGCGCCGTCCAAAAACCGCCGCGTCAGCTTGGAGGTGGAGGTGTTGTCCAAGTCAAAAATGCCGATGACACGCCGCGGGTCTACCATGACGTTCATGCCGATGTGCAGATAGCCCATCAGACCACCTCCCCGCCGCGAATGTGGAACACCCGGCCGCCGAGGAGTGTATCGAGGCGGTCGTTTTCGCAGCAGGTGATAAACACCTGCCCGCCGCTGATACGGTTCAGGACATACTCCTGCCGCTTGGGGTCAAGCTCACTCAAAACGTCGTCGAGCAGCATGACCGGGTATTCGCCCATCGCGTTTTTGTGTATCTCGCGCTCGGCTAACTTCATGCTCAGTGCCGCCGTGCGCACCTGCCCCTGTGAGCAGAACTGCCGCGCACTGCGGCCGTTGACCGAGACGTCGATGTCGTCCTTATGCGGCCCGCTGAGGCAGAGACGGGCCGCTCTCTCCGCCGCTTGGTGCTGCGCCATGTGTTCACATAGCGCGGCATAGATGTCCGCTTGACTGCCGAGCGGGTCAGTAACGGTCTTGACCGTCCGATACGTCAGCGTCAGCTCCTCGCGCCCGCCGGAGCATTCGAGGTGCGCCTGACGCGCGTGCTGCGAGAGCGCGGCGCAGTATTTGGCGCGGTAGCTGACGATGGCCGCGCCGCAGCGGCACAGCCCCTCGTTAAACTCCGGCAGCAAGTCCAAAAGCTCCGGCTTTTCCTCGCTGTCGCGCAGAATGCGCGTCTTGTGGTCGTAGAGCCGCTCGTACTGGCGCAGTGCCTCGCCGTAGCGCGGGCGAAGCTGGGTGAGCGACGTGTCCATAAACCGCCGCCGCTCCGCTGCGCCGGAGCGGATGAGGAAGAGATCCTCCGGCGCGAAGAAGACCGTGTGCAGCACGTCACTGAGCGCTGCGCCGTTTTTCGCGGCCACGCCGTTGACCGTCATTTTTCTCCGCCTGTCGCGAAAGAGCTGTACCTCCGTGCGAAATTCCCGCTCGCGCGAGTAGAGGAGTCCCCGGAGGACGGCCTGCGGTGCGTCAAACCCCAGCAGCTCGCGGTCGCTCCGTGTACGCGGGCTTTTGCCGCAGCCGAGGTAGACGAGCGCCTCCAAGAGATTCGTCTTTCCCTGCGCGTTCTCGCCGTAGATGACGTTGCACTTTTCGTCGAATCGGAGCGCGGCCTCGCCGTAGTTGCGCCAGCCGCGCAGAGACAGCTCACGAATCTGCATGGCATACCCGCAGTGTCTTCCCCTCAAATGTCACCGTATCGCCGGGGTGCAGCTTCTTGCCGCGCATGGTGCAGACCTCGCCGTTGACGCGCACCAGCCCCTCCTGTACCATGACCTTGGCCTCGCCGCCCGTGTAGGTCAGGCCGGAGAGCTTGAGGAGGTCCTGCAATTTGATATATTCCGTTGTAATGGTGATGTCGTTCATGTTCAGTCCCCCCTGAGATCGCTTTATTGTGCCTTCAGCCGCACGGGCAGCACCATGTAGAGGAAGTTGTCGCTGCCGTCGGTCGGGGTGATGATGCAGGGGGAGATGCCCGTGTTCAAGCGCATTGTCACCGTGTCCGCCGGGGCGTAGCGCAGCGCCTCCATGAGATAGCGGTTATTAAAGCCGATCTCCAAGTTCTGCCCGTCCCCGCGTACCGGGCAGATGTCCTTCGCGTCGCCGTTGCCCGTGCGGGCGGACATGAAGACGCGGTTCTCGCCGAAGACGCAGCGCACGGGGCTTTTCAGCTTCTCACTGATGACGACGGAGACGCGCTCTAAGCTATCGAGCATCGTTCGGCTGTCCACCTCAATGGCGATGGGGTTATTTTTGGGGATGGCGTTCTTGTAGTCCAAAAACTCGCCCTCAAGGCGGCGGCAGATGAGCTGGGTATTTCCGGCCTCAAAGAGCAGGTGGCGCTTGCCCTGAATGACGTTGATCAGCTCGTCCGTCTCCGCGCAAATTTTCTCGACCTCGTTCAGCGCCGTACCGGGTGCGACGAAGCGGAATGCGCCGCCGTCGATATGCTCCAGCGGCTCACGGCGCAGTGCGAGGCGGAAGCCGTCCACCGCGACCATCGTAAGGCCATTATCGGCGATCTCGAAGAGTGCGCCCGTGTGCACAGGGCGCGTCTCGTTGACGGAGACGGAGAAGCTTGTCTGCTGGATCATTTCCTTTAAGGTGTGCTGCTCGAGCGTGACGGAGAACTGGTCATCGACCTCGGGAAGCTCCGGATAGTCCTCCGCGCTCAAGCCGGGCATATCAAAGCTCGTGTCGCCGCAGGTGAGGTGGACGTTGTACTTTTCATCCGAGGTGAAGACGACGACATCGTCAGGCATACGGCGGATCATCTCGCCGAAAAGCCGCGCGTTCATGACAATGCGCCCCTGCTCGGTGATGTTCGCCTCCACGCTCGTGCGGATGCCCGTCTGCATATTGTAGCCGGACAGGCGCAGCTCGTCCTCGCATTCGAGCAGAATGCCCTCCAGCGCCGGGATGGAGCTTTTCACAGCCACGGCGCGGGAGACGGTGTTTACCGCCTGCTGCAAGAGAATCTTCTCGCAGGAAAAGTTCACCATATCTGTCACGTTCCTTTCTATTTTGAAAATGGCAGTTCTATTTTCTCAAATCATATCATAAACTAATGATTTTATAGTAGGGTTAGTAGTAGAGAAATTTTATGTGGAAAAGGGTCGTAAGACCTGATGACGGCTGGAAAAGTTTTCCCGACGGCTTTGTGGAAAAGGGAGGGAGTTTCCACCTGAAATTTCCGTGAGGACTTTTTCCACCACGTCTCCACGTGGAATCCACGGGAAATGTGTATTACTGGCGGCTGCTGATGTTGGTGGTAATCTCCTTGACCTTCTCGGCGAAGGCCGGGTCGGTGCGCATCTGCTGCTCGACTTTCTTCAAGGAGTGCAGAATCGTGGAGTGGTCCCTGTCGCCGAATTCGCGGCCAATCTCCTCTAAGCTCAGGCCGCTCATGCGGCGGATGAGGTAGATGGCAATCTGACGCGCGGAGACGACCTCACGGCCTCGGCTCTGACCGCGCAGCGTGTCCTCGTCCACGCCGCAGTAGGCGCAGATGTAGGTGATGATGGTTTTGGCGGAGGGTGCAAAGTCGTTGCTCTTTTTGAGCATATCGCGGATGGCGCGGCTGACGGTTTCCTCGTTCACCTGATCGTCCAAGAGGTCGCGATAGGCTAAGATTTTATTGAGCGTCCCCTCGATTTGACGGACGTTGGAGGTGATGTTCTCGGCGATATAGTCCGTCACCTCGTTGGGGAGCTTGATGCCGAGCATGGCGGCCTTGTTCTGAACGATGGCAAAGCGCGTCTCAAAATCCGGCGGCGTGACGTCCACCATCAAGCCCTGCTCAAAGCGTGTTCTGAGGCGGTCTTCAAGCTGGGTGATCTCCTTGGGCGGACGGTCGGAGGTCAGGACGATCTGCTTGCCCGACTCACGCAGTGTGTTGAACGTGTGGAAAAATTCCTCCTGCGTCTGTATCTTCCCGGCGATGAACTGAATATCGTCCATGAGCAGAATGTCCGTCTGGCGGTATTTCTCGCGGAACTCGGCGTTGCGGTTTTCGCGGATGGAGGCGACCAGCTCGTTGGTGAAGTCGTCGCCCTTGATGTAGACGATACGCGCCTCGCTCCACCGCTTTTTGGAAGCGTTGGCGATGGCGTAGAGCAGATGTGTCTTGCCGAGGCCGCTGTCGCCGTAGATGAAGAGAGGATTATACTTCTCGCCGGGCTTCTCCGTCACCGCCTTGGCGGCGGCGAAGGCGAGCTTGTTCTGCGGGCCGACGACGTATGTCTCGAATGTGAAGGCCTTCGCCTCCGAGAGATCGCCGGGTCTGTCCGGTGCGACGCCGTGGTAGGCCGAGAGCTGCTCATCGTCGAGAATTTTGACCTCCAAATCGGCGGAGAAAAGGTCGCGCAGTGCCGCCTTGATGTAGGGCAGGAAGCGAGATTCGATGGTGTTTTTCTTGAAGGTGTTGCTGCAATGCAGCACGAAGGCGGAGTCCTCGAGCGTCACAAGATCGACCTCGTCGAACCATGTGCGTATCGTGACCTCCGACAGCTCGCCGCCCAGCCGAGTCAGGATGTTGTCCCATACGTCCTTGAGTGAATTCAAAATAAAGCGCCCCTTCCGCCGCGTCTTTCCGCGGCTCTCTATTGGGCGGTGTCCGCCCATCACAATATCCCGCTACATTATAGCAGATGTAAGGCAAGAAGTCTATACCTATTCTAATATATAAGAATGAATAATTCAAAAACGATGGTTTTTTCCGGTCAAAACAAAGTCTTTTCTTTTCTGTTTTTCCGTGATATACTGACAAGGTTATCACGCAGAAAGGAAACGACCCCATGCAAGCAGAAAACAAACTCGGCGTCATGCCGATCTCAAGGCTCATATGGAATATGTCCCTGCCCATCATCATTTCGATGCTCGTCTCCGCACTCTACAACATCGTGGACAGCGTCTTCGTCAGCCGTGTCAGTGAGCAGGCACTGACCGCCGTGTCGCTGGCCTTCCCGGCACAGAATCTGATGATCGGCCTCGCCACGGGGACAGCGGTGGGCGTGAACGCCCTGATGGGACGCGCTCTCGGCGCGGGCGACAGGGACAGAGCCAACTGTGTGGCCAACAACGGCGTATTTTTGGCCGTGGTCGGCTTCGCCGTCTGCGCCGTCCTCGGCGCGGCCTGCTCCGACCTTTTCTTTCGCTCACAGACGGAGATCGAGGAGATCGTCCAAATGGGCAACGACTATCTGCGCATCGTTACCATCGGCTCGTTGGCCATGTTCTGTCAGATCATGTACGAGCGGCTCTTACAGGGGACAGGACGCTCCATCCTCAGTATGTACACGCAGGGACTTGGCGCGATCGTCAACATCATCCTCGACCCCATCTTCATCTTCACGCTGAAAATGGGCGTGGCCGGCGCGGCCGTCGCCACCGTCATCGGGCAGGTGTGCGGCTGCGTGCTGGCCATCTACTTCAACCATAAGAAGAATATCGACATTCAGCTCTCCCTGCGCGGCTTTCGCCCGAACCTGCGCCTCATCGGCGAGATCTACGCCATCGGCCTTCCCAGCGTCATCATGGTGGGCATCGGCTCGGTGATGACGTTTTTGATGAATAAAATCCTCATCACCTATCACGAGGCGCACGAGACGGCGGCCACCGCGTTCGGCGCGTACTTCAAGCTCAACTCGTTCATCTTCATGCCCGTCTTCGGTATGAACAACGGCGTGATCCCCATCGTGGCCTACAACTACGGCGCACAGAACCGCCGCCGCATGGTCGAGACCATCAAGCGCGGGACAATCTACGCCTCGTGCATCATGGTCTTCGGAATGCTGCTCTTCTGGGCGATTCCCGGCCAGCTTTTGAAGATTTTCGACGCGAGCGATACGCTCCTGAGTGTCGGCATTCCGGCATTGCGCATTATCTCCCTGAGCTTCTGCATGGCGGGGGCGTGTATCGCGCTGGGCAGCTCGTTTCAGGCGCTCGGCAAGTCGTTTTATTCGATGGTCATCTCGCTCGTGCGCCAGCTCGTGTTCCTCATCCCCATCGCCTATGCGCTGGCGCGCTACGGCGCGGGCGTAGGCAACAGCAACCTCGTCTGGTGGAGCTATCCCATCGCCGAGGTGGCCTCGCTGGCACTGACGCTGTTCTTCTTCCGCCACCTCTATAAAACGGTTATTGCACCCATCCCGGAGGGCAGAGCGTGAGAAAAACAAATAACGGAACGAAATACCGAACGTTTCCGTCTATATAAATACAGGGCGGGAGACATAGAGAGATCTTGCCCACCAAGGAGGATATGGAAATGACCAAAAAGATCATAGCATTGCTGCTGGCACTGGCCTGTGTGCTGAGCTTGGCGGCCTGCGGAAAGAAAAATGACGACAGCAAGACCGACCCCACCCCCGAACCCGACCCCGAACCGACGACCATTACGGCGGAGTACACCCACGGCTACGTCGATATGACGATGGAGCTGCCGCAGGGCTGGAGCTGGGAGACGGTCAGTGACGACGGCGAGAGCAAGACCGAGGGTATCCGCTTCTATAAGACCGACGACACGAGCGTGAGCTATTCGCTGCTGTGCTGGACGGGCGGCTACGGTATCTGCGGCACGGACGTGACCACGGAGGAGCTGACGCTCTCCAACGGCCAAAAGGCGACGCAGTACACCCAGCAGGGTGAGGACGGCACGATGACCGTGGCGGACATCGTCTTTGGCGACGTGCCGGGTTCGTATGTCCTGCAGGGCGCGGGCATGACCGCCGAGACGTGGAACGCCAACCACGATACGCTCTTGGATATTTTGGCGACCGTGCAGCTTGCGCGCAAGAGCGTCTCGCAGCAGGATGCCGTCAGCGCGGCGAAGGCACTCTATACCGGCAAGGGCGACGTGCAGTTCAGCGGCTATGACGTGACGAGCGGCGCGTGGACGATCCGCTTCGGCACGGACAGCGGCAAGACGGACACCACCGTCACCGTGGACGCCGCCGGCAAGGCCGTCATCGGCACGAAGTAAAGAAAAAGGCAAAGAAAAACCGACCCCACTGGGGTCGGTTTTTGTTTTTGCTTTTTGTTTGTGTGTGGGTGGATTTCTGTCATTCCGAGTCAGCGACCGATGTCACTGGCGTGGGAATCCGTTTTCCTATGCCTGCGAGGGGTCATTTGCCGAAAAACGCGCGTATCTCCTCCGCGGTGCAGGCGACGCTGCCCTGCGCGAAGCCGTTTCTTCCGCCGCCGCGCCCGGAGAGCGCGGCGTTCATGGCCTTCACGAGCGGCGTGATGTCCTCCTGCGCGATGACGGCGTAGCGATACCCACCATCCGCGCCGGAAAAGACGGCGCACCGCCCTCCGGCGCGCTTGGCCACCGCGTCACAGAGACGGCGGACGCCGTCGCCCTCCAGCGGCTCGGTGATGAGCAGGGTATCACCCGCACCTGCGTACTGCTCGGCGGTGTGGGCGAAGGACGCCTCCTCCAGCCGTGCGGCCTTCTCCCGCAGGGCGGTCAGCTCGTCCTGCAAGCGCGCCACGGCAGGGGAGAGGTCGGTCGGCTTGACGGAGAGGGCTTGCCCGGCGGCGCGGGACTGCTCCCAGCAGCGGGCGAGGTAGTCCACCGCCCGCCGGCCGCACAGCAGCTCTATGCGTACACCGTCGCGGAATTTCTGACAGCTCAGGAGCTTCACCAGCCCGACCTGAGCGCTGCGCTCGACGTGCGTCCCACAGCAGGCGCACAGATCCGCGCCGGGGAACTCCGTGAGGCGCACCGCGCCCGTCAGAGCCTTTTTGCTGCGGTAGGGGAGGGCGGCCAGCTCCTCCGAGGAGGGATACCAGATATGCACCGGGTGGTCTTCCCAGATGTACTCGTTGGCGCGGCGCTCCACCTCCAGCGCCTGCTCCCAGCTGATGTCGGCATTGTAGTCGATGGTCACGATGTCCGCGCCCATGTGGAAGCCCACGTTGTCGCAGTGAAACGTGCTGCACAGCATTCCGGAGACGATATGCTCCCCGGAGTGCTGCTGCATATGGTCAAACCGCCGCGCCCAGTCGAGCTGCCCGTCCACCGCCGCGCCGACGGTAAGCGGCGCGTCACAGAGGTGGACGACCTCGCCGTTTTTCTCCTGCACGTCCAGCACATGAACGCCGCCCAGTGTGCCGAGGTCGGCGGGCTGGCCGCCGCCCTCGGGGTAGAACGCCGTGCGGTCGAGGGTGACGGCATAGCCGTTTTTCACCGCTTCGCAGGACGTTACCACGGCGGTAAAGTGACGCAAAAAGGCGTTTTCGTAGTAGAGAGCGACGGTGGCCATCAGTCGTCCTTCTCCACGTCGCCGACGATGGCGATATGCAGCTCGTCGAGCTGCTTTTGCTCCACGGTGGAGGGCGCGCCCATCATGATGTCCTGCGCGTTCTTGTTCATGGGGAACGGGATGATCTCGCGGATGGAGCTTTCGCCCGCCAGCAGCATGACCATGCGGTCCACGCCCGGGGCGATGCCCGCATGGGGAGGCGCACCGTAACAGAAGGCGTTATACATGGCGGGGAACTTCTTCTTCACGTCCGCCTCACCGAGCCGCACCAGCTCGAAGGCCTTGATCATGATCTCCGGGTCGTGGTTACGCACCGCGCCGGAGGAAAGCTCCACGCCGTTGCACACGAGGTCGTACTGGTTGGCGTAGATGTCCAGCGGGTCGATCTCGCCGCGCTCGGCCTTGAGCAGCACCTCCATGCCGCCGTTGGGCATGGAGAACGGGTTGTGGCAGAATTCCAGCTCGCCGCTCTCGTCGCCGATCTCGTACATGGGGAAGTCCACGATCCAGCAGAACTCGTAGCGCTCCTTGTCGAAGTGGTTCTCGCAGGCCGCGCCGAACGTCTTGATGAGGACGCCCGCGGACTTGACGGCGTACTGACCCGCCGCGACGACGACCAGCGTGTTGGGCTTGAGCGTCAGCACCCTGGCCAGCGCGTCCTTCATCGGAGAAACAAACTTGGCGATACCGCCGGCCAGCTCGCCGTTTTCGTCCACCTTGAACCAGTACGCCTTCGAGCCGGACTGCACCTCGCAGTCGGTCAGGAGCTTCTCGACCTGCTTGCGCGTCAGGGCGCAGTCGGTGATGTCGATCATCTTGACGGTCTGCCCCTTGAGCGAGTCGAACTCGCTCTCGGCGAACAGGGAGGTCACGTCCTTGCACGTCAGGTCGATACGCAGATCGGGCTTATCCGAGCCATAGGTCGCCATCGCGGTGTTGTAGGGAATGCGGCGGAACGGCGCGGAGGAGGCCACGTTGTACGTGCCGAACTTGGCGAAAATGGGCGGCAGCACGTCCTCCAAGACGGCGAAAATGTCGTCCTGCGTGGCGAAGGCCATCTCCATGTCGAGCTGGTAGAACTCGCCGGGGGAGCGGTCGCCGCGTGCGTCCTCGTCGCGGAAGCAGGGCGCGATCTGGAAGTAGCGGTCAAAGCCGCTCGTCATCAAAAGCTGCTTGAACTGCTGGGGTGCCTGCGGCAGCGCGTAGAACTTGCCGGGGTGCTTGCGGGCGGGGACGAGGTAGTCACGCGCACCCTCGGGGGAGGAGGCGGTGAGGATGGGCGTGGTGATCTCCAAGAAGCCATGCTCGGTCATGGCGGCGCGGAGCGCGGCCACCACCTTGCAGCGCAGGATGATGTTCTGCTTGACGGCGGGGTTGCGCAGGTCGAGGTAGCGGTACTTCAAGCGCGCCGTCTCGTCGGCCTCGCGGCTGCGGTTGATTTCAAAGGGCAGGGAGTTGTAACGGCAGCGTCCCAGCACCTCGATCTTCGAGGGGACGACCTCCACGTCGCCCGTGGCCTGCTTGGGGTTCTTGCTGGCGCGCTCGCGGACGACGCCCTCCACGGAGATGGTGGACTCCTTGTTCAGACCGTTGATGATGGTCATCATGTCCTCCGTCTCCACCACCACCTGGGTCGTGCCATAGAAGTCGCGCAGCACCACGAAGGCGAAATTCTGTCCCACGGTGCGGACGTTCTCCATCCAGCCCACGAGCTTGACCTGCTGGCCGACGTGTTCCATACGCAGCTCGCTGCAGGTATGTGTACGCATTTGCATCATCGTTGTATCCTCCTATTTTTGATAATGGATTGTATAATTCACATTAAATATTACAATTTGTTATTACTTCTCCACAATGACCTTTCCCTTGTTCCGTTCCGCCAGCCCTGCCTGAATACGCGCAAGGGTCGCGTCAAAGTCCAGCGTCGTCTGCTCGCCGGAGGACATGTCCTTGCAGGCGATCACGCCGCTTTTGATTTCGTCCTCACCGAGAAACAGCACATACGGCACGCCCGTCTTGTCGGCGTAGCTCATCTTGGCCTTGAACTTCCTCTGCTCGGTGTAGAGCTGGGTGCGGATGCCCGCGTCGCGCAGGCGCGTGGCCAGTGTCACGGCGGCGGACAGTTCCTCCGTCATCGGCAAAATCAGCACATCCGCCGGGGCGGTGGGGAGGTCGCCGTTGAGCATTCCCTGCTCGCCCAGCACGTAAAAAAGCCTCGTCAGGCCGATGGAGATGCCCACGCCGGGGAGCTGACGGTCGGTGTAGTAGGCCGCCAAATTGTCGTACCGTCCGCCGGAGCAGACCGAGCCGATCTCCGGGTGGTCGAGCAGCGTCGTCTCATAGACCGTCCCGGTGTAGTAGTCCAAGCCGCGCGCGATGGTCAGGTCAACGGCGAAATGCTCCGCCGGAACGCCGAACGCGCTTAAGTACTTCACCACGGTCTTGAGCTGGTCAAGCCCCTCGTCGAAGACGTCATTGCGCCCGGTGTAGCCCGCCAGCGCGGACAGGACAGCCTCATTGTCGCCGCCGATGGCGATGAACTTCAAAATCTCGTCGGCGTTTTCGGCGGACACGCCGACCTCGTCGATGAGCAGTGCGCGCACCTTCTCCGTGCCGATTTTATCCAGCTTGTCCACGGTGCGCATGATGTCGCCGGACTGCGCCGTCAGACCGAGCATGGCGTAAAATCCGTTGAGGATCTTGCGGTTGTTCACGCGGATGCAGAACCGTTTCAGCCCCAGCTCGGTGAAGGCGCGGTAGATGATGGCGGGCATCTCCGCCTCGTTGGTGATGTCGAGCTTGCCGTCGCCGATGACGTCAATGTCGGCCTGATAGAACTCGCGGAAGCGGCCGCGCTGGGCGCGCTCGCCGCGGTAGACCTTGCCGATCTGATAGCGGCGGAAGGGGAAGGAGAGGTCGTTGTAGTGCAGGGCGACGTACTTCGCCAGCGGGACGGTGAGGTCAAAGCGCAGCGCGAGGTCGGCGTCGCCCTTATGGAAGCGGTAGACCTGCTTCTCCGTCTCGCCGCCGCCCTTGGCCAGCAGCACCTCCGCCGCTTCGATGACCGGGGTGTCGAGCGGGGTGAAGCCGTAGAGGCTGTACGTGCGGCGCAGGATGTCCATCATGCGCTCCATCTGCTGCTGCGGCCGGGGCAGCAGCTCCATAAAGCCCGAGAGGGTGCGGGGTGTCATTTCAGCCATTTTCCGTATCTCCTTTGTTTTCTGTGGTTTCCGCTGCGTCGTCCTCGCCGCTGCTCGGCGTGTGAGACGCGCATTCACGTGCGGCCTCGGCGGCGGCCTCCTGCTTCAGCTCCAGTGCGACCTCGCGGTAGACGCTGTCCGCCGCTGCGCCGCGCCGCTTGCCCTCCCGGCAGCCGAGGATACCGAGGATGACGGCCAGCGGCGTTCCGACGTACCATAGCCGCGTGATCAGCACGAGGATAAGGCCGATGAGAATGCCGAGCCACGCGCCGATTTCGGTGTAGCTGGGGCTGACGGCGTGGTACTTCCCCTTTTTTCTGCGCAGTGCGGCGGTGTGACGGAGCTGGATGAGGCAGACGATGATGCGCAGCACACTCAGCGCCGTCAGGGGGATGAAAATGTCGTACAGATGGGTCTGAATGAAGTTGAGGATAGCCTGCATAACGTTCTCCTTACCATTTACTTACAATGAAAATGAAAAAACGCTCCCGTCCCGGTATTGGGACGAGAGCGTTCAACGCTTCGTGGTGCCACCCAAATTCGGCCCTGCGGCCCTTTTGCGCTCCTTGTACGGGGAGTGTGCCGTGGATGTTTCCATCCCCGCTCGCTCGCTGTCTTGACCTGCTCCTTGCCGCGGTGCGCTCTCAGCCAAAGACGCACCTCTCTTGCAGCGGCGGTGTTGCGGGCTACTCCTGCGAGGTCCACGCGGTTGCCCTTTATTGTATGCGATTTCGCACGGCTTGTCAAGCCGTCGTTTGCGTTTTTACGCGGTGAACGGCGTACTCTTGGGATTTACGATGTCGCGCCAGTCGAGGTCGCCGCGGTCAAGTCCCAGCACGAGCATCTCGGCGGTGGCCAAATTGCTGGCAAAGGGAACGTTATTCTGGTCGCACAGACGCGAAATATACGCAATATCATCATTGATGTGCTTCTGATTGGGGTCGCTGAAGCACAGCACCATATCGACTTCGTTGTAGGCGATTCGCGCGGCGATCTGTTGGCCGCCGCCGTGGTCGAACGATAAAAAGCGGTGGATCTTGAGTCCGGTGGCGTCGGCGATCTGCTGGCCTGTCCGGGCGGTGGCGCACAGGGTGTGCTTGGCCAAAATGCCGCAGTAGGCGGTGCAGAACTGTACCATCAGCTCCTTGCGGTTGTCGTGTGCCATCAAAGCGATATTCATAGAAGGCTCCTTTCTCCTTTGTAATACGAATAGGGGCGGGATATTTATATTTTCATCAGGGGTGTTCGCTGCCCCGTGATGCGTTTTGCGATATTCTCATAGGCGCGGGCGGCGTAGTAGTTGCGCTCCCGCAGCACCAGCCCTCGGTTGAGGCAGTAGGGGACGTCCTCGTCCTCCGGTACGACACCCAGCAGCGGCAGCCCCGCCGTGTCGATCGCGTCGTCGATGGTGGCGTGAAGCTGGCGCAGGACTTTTTTGGATACGCGCCCGACCACCAAATGCACCGTTCCCGAGGGGAAGGCGGAAAGCTCCATCGCCGTGCGCTGTGCGTCCCGCATGGCGGAGACGTCCGTCGTCGTGATGACGACCACCTGATCGGCCATGCACGCCGCCATCTGAAAGCCCTGCCCCAGCCCGGCCGGTGCGTCGATGAGACACCAGTCGTAGGCAGCGCGAATGTCGGCGGCCAACTGCTTCACGGCGGCCACGGACAGCTCCAGGGGTCGGTCGGCCATCGGCGCGGTGAGCAGGGAGAGGGCGGGGTACTTCTCGTGCGCCACGGCGGCCTCGGCGAGTGTGCAGCGTCCGGCCAGCACGTCGGAGAAGTCCATCAACGCGCGATCGCTCATGCCCAGCGCGAGGTCGAGGTTGCGCAGCGTCACGTCGCAGTCCATGCACAGCACGCGCTGCCCCATCGCGGCCAGCGCGAGGGAGGTGTTGGCGGTAAAGGTGGTTTTGCCCGTGCCGCCCTTGCCGGACACCACGGCGATGATTTTGCCCATAGGAACTCCTTTCAGCGCAGCGGCGATTTCTTGATCCGCGCGAAGCTACGGGGGAACTGCGGCGGCGTGGGATGTACTTTCTCAATGATGACCGCCCGGTGGCGCACATCCGTCTGCGGCACGGTGTAGTCCCGGACCTCGGCCAGCTCGCCGCCGAGCTGTGCCACGGCACTGTGTGCAGCGTGGATTTCTTCGTCGGAGGAGACGGACTTCATGGCGATGAACCGCCCGCCGACCTTGACCAGCGGCAGCGTCAGCTCGCACAGCACGTTGAGCTGCGCCACGGCGCGGGAGACGGCAATGTCATATGCCTCGCGGTGCTTCGCGGCGAAGTCCTCCGCCCGTGCGTGGATGCAGGTGACGTGGGAGGGCGCCATCTCGTCACAAACCTCACGCAGAAAGTCGATGCGCTTTCCGAGGCTGTCCAGCAGCGTGAATCGAGCCTGCGGCGCAAGCAGCGCCAGCACCATCCCCGGCAGCCCCGCGCCCGTTCCGACGTCGATGACGGTTTTGCCCGCCATCGGGCAGAGGGGGAGCAGTGCGGCGCAGTCGAGCAGGTGCAGCGTAGCGACCTGAGACGGCTCGGTGATGGCCGTCAGGTTCATCACGCGGTTTTTCTCCAGCAGGAGGGAGGCGTAGCGCTCCAGCGCGGGGACGGCAGCGCTGTCCAGCCCCAGCTCCGTCAGCCCGGCGGTGAGAAGGTCGGTCATTTGCGCTCTTCCTTGAGAAGATCGCGGATCTCGGTCAGCAGCTCCTCGCTCGTGGGCGGCTTCGGCGCGTCCGGCTTTTTCTCCTCCTCGGGCTTGAGCTTATTCAGCCCCTCGTGCATTTTGTTGAGCGTCTTGACCATCAGGAAGATGACGAACGCCACCAAGATGAAGTCGATGACCGTGCTGAGGAACGTCCCCAGCCCGAGTGTTACCGGCTCCTTGACGACCGTGCCGTTCTCCACGACGGACTCCGAGAGCGTCAGGTTCAGGTGGCCGAGGTCGATGCCGCCGATGAGCAGACCGATGAGCGGCATGAAGACGTCGTTGACGAGCGACGTGGTGATCTTGCCGAACGCAGCACCGATGACAACACCGATGGCCATGTCCAGCACGTTGCCGCGCATGGCAAAGGCCTTAAATTCACTGAAAAACTTCTTCATACGCGCACACTCCTTATACGTTGAGTATTATCCAAGTAAAATATTACGTTCTGTGTTCAGCGCAGCGGGACGAGCCGTGCCTTGCCGCCCATGTAGGGCTGCAGCGCCTTGGGGACGAGGACGGAGCCGTCGGCTTGCAAATTGTTCTCCAGCAGCGCGATCAGCATACGCGGCGGCGCAACGACGGTGTTGTTCAGCGTGTGCGGCAGGTACATCTTCCCGTCCTCGCTCTTGATGCGGATCTTCAGCCGACGCGCCTGCGCGTCGCCGAGGTTGGAGCAGGAGCAGACCTCGAAATACTTCTGCTGGCGCGGCGACCACGCCTCGATGTCGCAGGACTTACACTTGAGGTCGGCCAAATCGCCGGAGCAGCACTCGAGCTGCCGCACGGGGATGTCGAGCGAGCGGAACAGCTCCACGGAGCAGCGCCACATCTTCTCGTACCAGTCCATCGAGTCCTCCGGCTTGCACAGGACGATCATCTCCTGCTTTTCGAACTGGTGAATGCGGTACACGCCGCGCTCCTCGATGCCGTGTGCGCCCTTTTCCTTGCGGAAGCAGGGGGAGTAGGACGTGAGCGTCTGCGGCAGCTTGCTCTCCGGGAGGATCTGGTCGATGAACTTGCCGATCATCGAATGCTCGCTCGTGCCGATGAGGTACAGATCCTCGCCCTCGATTTTATACATCATGGCGTCCATATCCGTTTGGCTCATCACGCCCTCGACGACGTTGCCGTGGATCATGAACGGCGGAATGCAGTAGGTGAAGCCCTTGTCGATCATAAAGTCCCGGCCGTAGGCGGTGACGGCGGAGTGCAGGCGGGCAATGTCGCCCATGAGGTAGTAGAAGCCCTGACCGCTGACGCGGGCGGCGGCGTCCATATCCACGCCGTCAAACCGCTCCATGATCTCCGTGTGGTAGGGGATAGGGAAGTCGGGCGTCTTCGGCTCACCGAAGCGCTGCACCTCGACGTTGTGGCTGTCGTCCGGGCCGATGGGGACGCTGGGGTCGATCATCTGCGGGATGACGAGCATGATACGGCGCAAATCGGCGGTGAGCTTTTCCTCCATCTGCTCAAGCTGCGCCAGACGGTCGGCGTTGGCCTTGACCTGCGCCTTGGCCTCCTCGGCCTCGGCGAGCTTGGAGGGGTCTTTCTTCGCCTGCCCCATGAGCATACCGACCTTCTTGGAAAGCTGGTTGCGCAGGGCGCGCAGGTCGCCGGCCTCCTGCATGGCGGCGCGGCGTGCCGCGTCGATGGCCACGGCCTCGTCCACCAGCGGCAGCTTGGCGTTTTGGAACTTCTTGCGGATGTTTTCCTTAACGGCCTCCGGGTTCTCGCGGAGGAATTTGATATCAAGCATGGTTTTCTACCTCTTCATCGTAGTTTCACGTGAAACAATCGGTTATTTTTTGAGCTTCTCAAGCGCGTCCAGCAGGGCGTTCAAATCGTCCACACCGTAGTATTCCAGTTCAATGCGGCCCTTTTTCTTCCCACTCACGATACGGCAGGGGCGGCCGAGCTTGCTCGACAGCTCCCGCGCCGCTTCCTCGACATAATTGACGGAAAGCGGGTCGGCGGCGGGCCGCTCTTTTTTCTCCGCCGTCAGTTTTTTTACCAAAATCTCCGTCTGACGCACGGAGAGACCGTCCTTGACGACCGTCTCCGCCGTCGTCTCCTGCATCTTGGCGGTCAAGCCCAGCAGGGCGCGGGCGTGTCCGGCGGAGAGCCGCCCGTCCTCGACCATGGCGCGTACCGGGGCGGTCAAGCCAAGCAGCCGCAGCGCGTTCGCCACGGCGGGGCGGGACTTGCCCACGCGCTGCGCGGCCTCGTCCTGCGTCATGTGGTACTGCTCCGTCAGCACGCGGTAGCCCTCGGCTTCCTCGATGGGGTTCAAATCCTCACGCTGGAGGTTTTCAATCATTGCCAGCTCCATCGCCTTGCGGTCGTCGGCCTCGATGACGATGGCCGGCACCTCCGTCAGACCCGCCATGCGGGCGGCGCGCCAGCGACGTTCTCCGGCGATAATTTGATAGTAGCCGGATTGCAGCTTGCGGACGGTCAGCGGCTGGATGATACCGTGCAGCCGAATTGACTCGGACAGGTCGGCCAAGGCCTCCGGCTCAAACGTCTTGCGCGGCTGGGAGGAGCAGCTCTCCACCTGACTGATGGGCAGCAGGAGGGAGGAGCGGTCGTCGTCCGCCGCCAGCACACTGTCGCCGAGCAGGGCACCCAGCCCCTTGCCCAGCCCCTTCATTTGATTTGCCATAGGACGCTCTCCTTTCAGCGGTTTTTCTGTAAAAACTCTGCGGCCAACGCCGTGTAGGCGTCCGCGCCGCGGCACGTGCGGTCATACGAGGTGATGGGCTTTCCGTGGCTCGGTGCTTCGCTCAGGCGCACGTTCCGGGGGATAACGGTCGAGTAGACCTTCGCGCCGAAAAACCGCTTCAGCTCCTGTGCGACCTGGATGTTCAGGTTCGTCCGCCCGTCGTACATCGTCAGCAGCACGCCCTCAATGTCCAGCCCGGGGTTGAGACTGCGCCGCACGATGCGCACCGTGTTCATCAGATCGCTCAAGCCCTCCAGCGCGTAATACTCGCCCTGCACCGGCACGAGCAGCGAGTTGGCCGCGCACAGCGCGTTGAGCGTCAGCAGCTCCAGCGAGGGGGGACAGTCGATGAAAATAAAGTCGTACTTGTCCGCCACCTGTCGCAGCGCGGCCTTGAGCAGAAACTGACGTTCGTCCAGATTGATCAGCTCCACGGCAGCCCCGGCCAACGCCTTGCTGCTCGGCAGTACGTCGCCGTAGGGGGTGGTGACGATGACCTGCGCCGTCTCCGCGCCGTTGATGAGCGCGTCATAGACGCCGTTGCTCGCGGTTTTGTCCACGCCCATACCGCTCGTGGCGTTCGCCTGCGGGTCGAAGTCGCACAGCAGCACGCGCTTGCCCGCGGCCTTGACGGCGGCGGCCAAATTTACGCAGGTGGTGGTCTTGCCCACGCCACCCTTCTGATTTACGATCGCTATAGTTTTTGCCACAGTCGTTCACCTTTCTGTTTTTCTACATCAATATAGTATATACCATAAACGCGGCAGGTTTCAAGGCTTTTTCGACGGTTTCACAAAAAAATAACGACTGTTTCACGTGAAACGCAAAAGGGGAGGGGATGTTTCATGTGAAACAACCCCTCTTCAATGCGGTATTTCTTAAAAATGCGTTTCCACGAATTTGTTAAACTTCTTCGTGTCCATCTCGTCCTTGTAGGTGTTGCGGAAGCGTTTGACCGTCAGACTGTTGTACTGCATGATCTTGCGGTATTTCAAAAATCCCATCACCGTGGCCACACCGCCGCAGACGTAGCCCCACGGCGCGGACTTCGTGCAGGTATACGCCAGCACCGCCAGCACGAGCAGCGAGATGAAGACCCCGGCGGCCTGCTTCTTCGGGTGAATGCGCTTGACCTCCGCCTCCGAGATCACGCCCTCGGCCACCATCGTTTTGGCGAACTGCTTTTGCACGCCGAAGAGGCTGGCGGCGTTGAGAATGCACGGCGCGACCACAAAAAAGCCGAACAGCGTATCGACGATGCCGATGACCAGTATTGAAAGCTCTCCCATTTCCTCACGTTTCCTCCTGTGTATGTCTGAATTTGATGACCATATCGCTTCGCGCCGTGGCATACAGCATATGACTGTAACACAGCGAGAATTCCACAATGTCGCCGACGTTCAATCGCCGCGGGCAGTCCTCCACGTCCACAATACAGTGGTCGGATGAGCCGCCGATGACCGTCATCCCCGGCTCGCGTGGGATGAGGCTCTCCAGATCGCCCACGTCGGCGCGTCCGAGTGCCAAGATGGCGCGGCGGCGTATGCCACGATCCACGTACACGGGCTTGCGCCCGAAGGCGTCGATGGCAAATTCACCGATGGGGTAGGTGGGCTTGTCCTTGACCTCAATGACCTCGGCTCGGAGCGTCAGTGTGTCCATGTGCAGGTAGTCCATGTCGCGGATGCCCCAATCTACCTGCAAATCCTTGCCCAGCAGGATGCCCTCGCCGATGCGCAGGTGGTCAACGCCCTCCGGCATCGTTCCCCAGTGGACGAGGGTAAAGGAGCTGGTCGCGCCGCCGGATGTGACCTCTAATTTCCGCCCGATGCGCGCCTCAATGCCTTGGCGCAGCGAGACAAGCTCACGCATTTTCTCCGGCGTCGGCTTCGTTGAGCCGTAGCACGTCAGGTTCACGCCGATCCCGGCGAGGTGTACGTGCGGCAGCGCTCGCTCCACGCGGACGCACACGTCCGACAGCTCGTCCTTATCCCAGTAGCCCTCGCGCAGATCGCCGAGGTCGGTCATTACGATAACGCGGTGCGTCTTGCCCTGCCGCGCACATTCCGCCTCCAATGCCGCCATCGTTGCCCACTCGCTTTGCAGCGAGGTGTCGCACAACGCCACGACCTCCGGCAGCTCCGTCAGTGCCGGAATGCGGATGAGCAGCCACGGCGCGTCGATCCCGGCCTCGCGGCACTTGGCGACCTGCTCCAAGCGGCTCGTCCCCAGCTCGTCTGCGCCGCACGAGCGCAGCACCCGCGCCACCTCCGGCAGCCCGTCTGCGCCCTTGATCACGCCGCACACGCGGATATTTTTAGCGTGACAGCGGGAGATCACCTCGCGGGCGTTGCTGCCCAGCTTGTCCAAATCAAATTCTAACTGCGGGTATTGCCGCATGGTCTGCGCCTCCTGCTTGAGAATTGTACCATTATAACATATCTCTCTCCGCTTGTCACACATTTTCGAAAAATAGGAAAGATACGCCGATGTTTGCGTCCGGTGGCGCAGTCATTGCAGCGGCAGGGGCTTCCCGGTGAAGCACATCACCGTGTGGGAGCGGACGACGACCGTCCCCGTCTCGTCGGTGATCTCGGCGGAGCAGAAGGCCAGCTTCCTGCCGATACGATCCACCCGCCCGACGGCGGTGAGGGTGCTGCCCGCCTTGGCGGCGGAGAGGTAGTCGATGGTGGCGTTGACCGTGACGACCATCTCCTGCCGCAGCGACATGATGGCCATGCCGTTGGCCACGTCGCACAGGGCGAAGAGAATGCCGCCGTGCGCGCCGCCCCAGCGGTTCAAACTGTTCTCCTGCATGGGCAGGACGATGGTGGCCGTGCCGTCGTCGGTGTCGGTCATGACCATGTAGTTGTGTGTCAGAAAGGGTTCGTTCGTATTGCAAAAGCGCAGCAGCTTCTCCCGCAGCTCAGGTGTCATGGATGGTCCTCCTCGGTGTTCATTTCCTCTATCATACGCGCATAACGGGAATTTTGCAAGAAATTTTCACTTCAACGTCAAAGCGGGAATGCCTGTTGCATTTTTCCACAGTCTATGGCATAATGTCTATAAAACCACGCCGTGACGGCGTAAAGAACTGAGAATATCTCAAAAGTCTGTCATTCCGATGTTGTGTAAAGGGAGTCGGCAACGCGAAGCGTTGACGGAGGGATTATCATCCGGGGCGTCGAGTACGCCGCCCTCTGCGGGCGGCGTACCAAGCCGCCCCTCGGAACGGCAGGGGAGAGGTTTGCTGATCAGAGGAATATGTGAGGGTAGTAGGATGAAAACGCTCTTGTTTATCGTCAATCCGCGAGCCGGAAAGACAAAATCCGCCGCACCGCTGTTCGAGGCGGTGGCGGCGTTCTCTCGCGCTGGGTATTTGGTGCGCGTGTTCATGACGGAGGCCGGGGGACAGGCACGGGACATTGCCGCCCGCTGGGGCGAGCGGTATGACATGGTCGTCTGCGCCGGGGGTGACGGCACGCTCAACGAGACGATCTCCGGCCTCATGTGCCTTGAAAACCGCCCGCCGCTGGGTTATCTCCCCAACGGCAGCACCAACGATTTCGCCGCGAGTCTGCGCCTGCCCGCCACGGTCGAGGCCGCCGCGAGGGCGGTCGTGCAGGGTGCGCCTCAGGCGCTCGACATCGGGCGGCACAACGAGCGATATTTCGCATACGTCGCCTCGTTCGGCGCGTTCACCCGCTCGTCCTACTCCGCACCGCAGGCGGCGAAGAACGCGCTGGGGCATTTCGCGTACATCTTGGAGGGGCTGAGTGACCTCGACTCCCTGCGCCCCTACCGCTGCGCCATCGAGGCGGACGGGGAGCGGTTCGAGGGGGAGTTTATCTTCGGCGCGGTGTGCAACTCGACCTCACTGGGCGGGTTGGTGAAATTAGACCCAAAGCACGTCGCAATGGACGATGGGACGTTCGAGCTGCTCTTGCTGCGTATGCCGAAATCGGCGCTCGACCTGCAAAATCTCATCACCGCGATGACGCGGATGCAGTACGACTACCCCGGCGTGATCTTCCGCCACGTCCGCCGCGTGGTGCTGACGACGCAGGAGGAGATCTCGTGGTCACTGGACGGCGAGTACGCCGCCAGCGCACCGCGCGTCGAAATCGAATGCCTCCCCGCCGCCGTGCAGCTCATGCGCTGATCAAGGGCCTGCGCCGATACGGCAGGCAGTGCCTAGCCGGCGGCATTCTCAACATCCCACCGGAAACAGAAAAAGAGAACGGCACGGCCGTTCTCTTTTTGCATATTTCCGTTTACTTTGCCTGCTTGCGCTTTTCCGTCTTGCGCTGGATGAGCTTCACCAGCTCCACGATGGGGATGACCAGGATGGCAAGTCCCATCGCCACGGCGTATTCGTCCCAATCCACCGGGGTGAAGCCGAACGCATTGGCGACCACCGGCACCTCCAGCACCACCGTGGTCAGGATGAGCGAGGCGATCATCGCGCCCCACAGCACCTTATTGTGGCTGGGCAGGGAGAAGACGCTCTTGCGCTGCGAGCGCATATTGAAGCTGTGGAAGATCTCGCACATACTCATGGTCAGGAATGCCATCGTCATGCCGTCGTCGGAGATGCCCTTGGGCATTTCAAAATAGCCGACCTCCATGCAGTGACCGATGATGTAGGACGCCAGCGTGATGATGGTGATCAGCACGCCCTGATAGACGATGTCGAAGCCGAGGCCGCCGGCGAAAATACCGTCCTTGCTGTCGCGGGGCGGGCGGGTCATGGTGTCCGGCTCTTCCTTCTCAAGTCCCAGCGCGAGCGCGGGGAAGCAGTCGGTGATGAGGTTGATGAACAGCAGGTGTACCGGGTTGAGCAGCGTGAAGCCCAGCAGCGTGGCGAAGAACACGCCCAGCACCTCGCTCATGTTGCTCGCCAGCAGGAACTGGATGGCCTTACGGATGTTGTCGTAGATACGCCGTCCCTCGCCCACGGCGGAGACGATGGTGGCGAAGTTGTCGTCGCTGAGCACCATGTCGGCCACGTTCTTCGTCACGTCCGTGCCGGTAATGCCCATGCCCACGCCGATGTCGGCGGACTTGATGGAGGGTGCGTCGTTCACGCCGTCGCCCGTCATGGCCGTGACCGCGCCCTTGCGCCGCCACGCGGAGACGATACGCACCTTATGCTCCGGCTGGACGCGGGCGTAGACGCTGTACTGCTCCACCGCCTTGTCCAGCTCCTCGTCGCTCATGCTGTCGAGCGCGCTGCCCGTGATGGCCTGATCGGCACTGTCGATAATGCCCAGCTCCTTGCCGATGGCCACGGCGGTGTCCTTGTGGTCACCCGTGATCATCACGGGTCGAATGCCCGCGGCGCGGCATTCCGCCACGGCGGCCTTGACCTCGGGACGCACCGGGTCGATCATGCCCGCAAGGCCGATGAAGCAGAGCTGCTGCTCCAGCGCCTCCGGCTCCTGACGGTCGGGCAGGCTGTCATACAGACGCTGCGCCGCCGCCAGCACACGCAGTGCCTTGTCGGCCATCGCCTTGTTCTCGGCGAGGATGGCCTGACGCTTCTCGTCCGTCATGGGCAGCACCGCGCCGCCCTCGGTGTAGGTCGTGCAGCGGCGCAGCACCTCGTCGGGCGCACCCTTGGTGTACTGGATGAACCCGGTGTCCATGCGGTGGATGGTGGACATCATCTTGCGTCCGGAGTCGAACGGCGCCTCGCCGCAGCGGGGCTGCTCCACCTCCAAGCGGTGCTTTTCGAGGCCGCAGGCTGCCGCGAAGTTCACGAGCGCGGCCTCCGTCGGCTCGCCGACCGCCGCACCGTCCTCCAGCACGGCGTCGTTGCACAGCGCCATCGCCGTGGCCAGCAGGTCCTGCGGCCCGGTATGCTCCACGACCGTCATCTTGTTCTGGGTCAGCGTACCCGTCTTATCCGAACAGATGACCTGCGTGCAGCCCAGCGTCTCCACCGCCGTCAGGCGGCGAATGACGGCGTGGTGCTTGCTCATATTGGTCACACCGATACTCAGCACGACCGTCACGACCGTCGCCAGCCCCTCCGGGATGGCCGCGACCGCCAGCGACACCGCGACCATGAAGGTACTCAGCACCGTTTCCAGCGTGAACTCCCCGGCCACAACAAGGTCGAAGATGAAGATGAACACGCAGATACCCAGCACGAGCTTGCTCATGGTTTTGCCCAGCTCGTTGAGCTTGCGCTGCAGGGGCGTTTCCTCCTGCTCGGTCTGCGCCAGCACGTCGGCGATCTTGCCCATCTCCGTGTCCATGCCCGTGGCGGTGATGACCGCCTTGCCGCGCCCGTAGACGACGGTGCTGCCCATGTAGCACATATTCTTGCGGTCACCGAGGGGGATGGAGTCGCCCGTCAGCAGCTCCACGGCCTTGTTGACCGGGACGCTCTCGCCCGTCAGGGCAGCCTCCTCGATCTTCAGCGACGCGCTCTCGAGCAGACGGCCGTCGGCAGGTACGGCGTCGCCCGCCTCCAGCACCACCACGTCGCCGGGGACGAGCTGGCTGCTCTCGACAACCATCTGATGACCGCCGCGCAGCACCTTGCACTTGGCGGCGGTCATGCTTTGCAGCGCCTCGATGGCGGCCTCCGCCTTGCTCTCCTGCACCACGCCCAGCACGGCGTTGAGCAGCACCACGATGAGGATGATGAATACCTCCGTGAAGCTCTCGCCGCTGAGGGCGTTCGTCACGGCGGACACCGCCGCCGCCGCGAGCAGAATGAGCAGCATGGGGTCTTTCAATTGCTCGAAGAACCGCTGCAAAAGGGACGGCTTTTCCGCCTCCTTGAGCTTGTTCGGCCCGTGCTTTGCCAGCCGCTCCGCCGCCTGCGCCTCCGTCAGTCCGCCGGGTGCGGACGCAAGCGCGTCCAGCACCTCCTGCGGGCTGTGGGTATATTCCTTTTCCATACGCTCCAACTCCTATCCTTTCTGTCGTCCTGTTGCTGCCGCGACCTGCCCTGCATGACAAAAGACCCATGCACGGGCGAACCGTGCATGAGTCTCATTCTTTCAGGACACATCGGGCGCATTCGCGCCGGGATGTCGGTGTGTCTCGCCGTGCCGAAGCACTGCGGAATTACTCCCTCATAATAGAAAACATTCTACCTGAGCTGCGGGCGGTTGTCAAGCGGAAAATGCGCCGCTTGACAAATTTTGCGCGCCGCGCTCACATATGCCCCTCCGGGAGATGCTGGCGGTGGAGCATGACGCGCCCGAAGCACGTCAGACTGCGCCCGCTGCCGCGGTGAAAGACCACGTCCATGTCGGCGCGGCGGCGGTTGAGCGAGAAGAGGTAGACCATGCCGAAATCGTCCCGGTAATACTGCTTGCAGAGCATATCGCCGTCCACGCAGAAGATGCCCACGTCGCCGTTTTGCAGCGGGTCGTGGTTGACGTAGACCACCGCGCCGTCGGCGATGAGCGGCGTCATGGAGTCGCCCTGTATGCGCACGGCCAGCTCCGCGCCCGGCGGCACGTCGCCCGTGACGGTGAGCAGCTCGTAGTCCTCGCCGAAGACCGGAGCGGCGAAGCCCGCCGCCGCCGGGGAGCTGTACAGCGGGATGGTGCGCGGCTCTGCGGGGACGCTTTGTGCCGATTGCTCGGCCATGACGGTCAGACCGTCGATAAGCGTCTGCACCGTCTGCCGACCGCTCAGCGGCAGCGCGCGGTATTTTGCGAGCAGCCGCTGCTCTTCGTCGGCAAAGCGTCCGCTCTGATGGAGGTAGCTGCCGCGATAGAGGTAGTTCGGCTCGACCTCCAGCGCGTTGAAAAGGCGCAGCAGCACCTCCTCCTTGGGCGCACTGACGCCCGTCTCGTAGTTCCCCACGGCGGACACCGTCACGCCCAGCCGCTGCGCCAGCTCACCCCGCGTCAGCCCCAATTCCTCGCGCCGACGGCGCATTTGCGTACCAAAGGACATGGCCGCACCTCCCTGCTTTCGACATTTTCCGACGAGTTCCCCTTTATAGTAACCCAAAAACTTGGCTTTGTCAATGTAGTTTAACAAGAAACTTGTGATTTTATGCTTGACATTACAAGATACTTGTGATAGGCTATGGGTGTTCACAAGAAACTTGGCATTTAGGGAAAGAAAAATACCGACCGCCCTGAAAGGCAATCGGTATTTTTGGTGGGGGATGGTGGATTTACCCTTTCAGGGCATAAACTTCGACTCCACCACCCCACCGAATAAAAATACCGACCGCCCTGAAAGGCAATCGGTATTTTTGGTGGGGGATGGTGGATTTACCCTTTCAGGGCATAAACTTCGACTCCACCACCCCACCGAATAAAAATACCGACCGCCCTGAAAGGCAATCGGTATTTTTGGTGGGGGATGGTGGATTCGAACCACCGAAGGCGTTGCCAGCAGATTTACAGTCTGTCCCCTTTGGCCACTCGGGAAATCCCCCAAATCAAATATGCAGTTGGAGCTGGTGGACGGATTCGAACCCCCGACCTGCTGATTACAAATCAGCTGCTCTACCAGCTGAGCTACACCAGCATCTCACCAGCGAACCGTATTATAGCAGACGTCGCCCGGATTGTCAACAAAAACTTCCGCGAAAGGGGGCATTTATCGCAATAAAGTTTTCCATCGACCGTGCAGACAAGAAACAAAGGAACGAGGGGGAGGAAAATCATGACACTTGCCGAATTATCCACGCAATACGACCTCAGCGCGTCGCTGATCTCCGCGAGGCTTTCCGAGCTGCGACTGACACTGCGGCAGACGGAGGACGCGGAGGCGGCCTGTCGCCTGCGGCGGCGCATTGAGACGCTGCGCCCGCTGCTGACCCAGTGCCGCAAGCTGTCCTACCTGACGGCGCACTACTACGAGCCGGATTTCTACCGCTATGACGAGTACCGGCTATGACATCATGGACCGCGCCGGGCTGGAGCGCTGGCTTCGGGAGACGGCGGGCGACAACGGCCAGCGGTGCGAGCGGCTGCGGCGCAACCTGCGCCGCGCCATGCGCATGGAGCTGACGCCGAGGCAGCAGGAGATCATAACGCTCTACTACTTTGAAAAGCGCACGATGGCGGAGATCGCCGCTCTGCTGGGTGTCAACAAATCCACCGTCTCTCGCTGTGTCGCCCGGGCGCAGGCGCGGCTGCGCCGCTTTTTGGAATATAGCCTCTGACGGCGCGAAACCTCTTGACAATTCCCGTCTCGCCCGCCATAATGGCCGTGAAGCACGACGCAAGGAGGGAAACAAATGTATAGCAAGCTGATGCATAAAAAGGAGCTTCGTCTGGTGGGCGGTCTGCTGGGGTCGCTGCTGATGAGCGCGGCCATCAACCTGTTCATCGTGCCGCAGGGCTTATACGCGGGCGGGGCCTACGGTCTCTGTCAGGTCATCCGAACGCTGCTGCGGACGCAGCTCGGGATCAATCCGCCCTTCGACCTCGCGGGCGTTCTCTACTTTGTCGTAAACATTCCGCTTTTCCTGCTGGCGTTCCGCACACTCGGGCGGACGTTCTGCATCAAGGCCGGGATCTGTACCGTCTCCAACTCGATTTTTCTGGCACTGATCCCCTCTCCGGCCACACCCATCATCCCCGACATTCTGACGAGCTGCATGGTGGGCGGCATCTTGGTGGGCTTTGCCGCCGGGTTGGTGCTGACCTGCGGCTGCTCCACGGGCGGGCTGGATATTTTAGGGCTGTGCCTGACGAAAAAGGGCAGCAAATTCACCGTGGGACGCTTTTCCATCTCGTTCAACGCAGGTCTCTACCTGCTCTGCTTTATTCTGTTCGACGCCGCCACGGCCATCTACTCCGCGATTTACAACGTCCTGAGCAACCTCTTTTTGGACAAGCAGCACCGCCAAAACGTCACGGTGCAGCTCCTCATCTTCACCAAGTCAAAGGACCCCGCGCTGCCGAATTATATCATGCAGCAGCTCGACCGCGGCGTGACGTATTGGACGGCCAAGGGCGCGTACACGGGCGACGACGTGCAGGTGCTGTGCGTCTGCCTTTCCAAGTACGAGATCGACAGCCTGCAGCGCGTCATTCACGAAATCGACCCCAACGCCTTCTTCGTCATGCAGGAGGGCGTCCGCACCGGCGGAAACTTTCAGCGCCATTTGGGGTGATGCGCCGCATCACGCACCACACCAAAAGCAACGCTCTGTGAATACAGAGCGTTGCTTTTGTACTATATTATACCATTTGTTATCGAGTAACATCCCTTAGAACGACACCATTTCATTCTCCGGCTTGGTCGTGGCGGCGACGTCGGTGACGTACAGCACCGGGCCTTCGCCCTGATACGCCTCGCACTGCTCCTTCTTCACGGTGGCGTGGAGCTTCACCCACTGCTTGTCGGGGAATTTCTCCAGCCCCTCGCCGCGGCAGACGAGCGCCAAAAACTGCATATCCTTGTCGCAGCAGACCATGGCGAAGCGGCCGGGGCAGTGGACACCCTTGAACTTCTTGGAGTGGCACATGATGGCCTTGAACGACACCTCCACGCCCTCGTAGCGGTCGGGGTTGTCCATCATGTCCACGTACCAGATGCCGTAGTCGTCGTCCGGCACATCCAGCTTGCCGCTGCTGAGGTCAAAGGGCGCCATCTCCGGCGTGACGTACTCCTCGCTCGTGCCGTCGGTGTTTTCGAGGTAAATATCGGCGCGGCGGTTGACCATACGCAGGTTGCGGCTTCGGAGCTGCTTGCGCAGCGCCTCGTCGCAGCGGTTGAAGATGAGCAGGTCGGCGTTCGTGATCTTCTCCATCATGAGCTGTCCCATGTTGCGCACATACGGCTCGAAGGTCTTCGCGTCCACCAGGCATATGATCTGATAGAGGATCCAGTTGGCAGGCAGCCCCTCGCGGTAGAGCGGCTCAATAGGCCACATACCGTTGTGCTCGATGATGACCTGCTTGGGCCGATACTGCTTTTCAAGCTTCTTGAAGAAGTCCGGCGTCATCTGCTCCGGCTCGTCGATGGTGTAGGTGAAGACGTTGCCCAGCACCTTGGGGTCGTACTCCGTCTCGCCCTCCTCGCACCGCAGCAGCAGCGTTCGATCCTCGGCGGCAAAGCCGTCGCGCAGAATGCCGTTGATGAACTCGGTCTTCCCGGCGTCCAAAAATCCGGCAATGAGATAAACAGGAATATCCATACGGTTTTGCTCCTTACCTTACAGGCCGAAGAGCGCGGCGAGCTTGTCTTCCTTCAGCTCCGCGCCGATGACGCACAGCCGACCCGTGTAATCCGCCGCACCGCGCCGCACCTGCTGCTCCTGCGGCACGAAGTCGAAGTGCAGCCACTGGCCGCCGTCGGCGGCGGGGACAATGCCCTTGGCGCGGAGGATCGCGCCGTAGTCGCCGCTGTCCAAGGCCGTCAGGATACGCGCCAAGTCGCCCTCGGTGAACGTCTTGACCGTCTCCGCGCCCCAGCTCGTGAACACCTCGTCGGCGTGATGATGGTGATGGTGATGGTGGCAGCCGCAGTGGGGATCGTCGCATTCCTCGCCGTCGTGGTGGTGATGGTGGTGTTCGTGTTCGTGGTGATGCTCGTCGTGATCGTCGTCATCGTGATGATGATGGCAATGCTCATGCTCATGCTCATCATCGTCATCGTCGTGGTGATGACAATGCTCGTGGTCATGGTCATGCGCATCATGGTCGTGATGGTGATGATGCTCATGCTCATGCTCGGCCTCGTCCGCCTCATGCTCGGCGCGCATCTTCGCCAGCAGCTCATCCGCCAGCGAGACCTTCTCCACGGCGGCAAGCAGCGTCTTGCCGTCCAGCTCATCCCACGGCGTCGTCAGAATGGCCGCGCTGGGGTTCTTCTCCCGCAGCAGCGCCACGGCGGCCTCCAGCTTCTCCTGCGTGAGCTTCTGCGTTCGGCTGAGGATGATCGTCCCGGCGGACTCGATCTGGTTGTTGTAGAACTCACCGAAGTTCTTCATGTAGACCTTCACCTTGGTCGCGTCCGCTACGGTGACGAAGCTGTTGAGCTTCATGTCCGGCACGTCCTTGACGGTGTTCTCCACCGCCACGATCACGTCGCTGAGCTTGCCCACGCCGGACGGCTCGATGAGAATGCGGTCGGGATGGAACTGCTCGTGAACCTCCTTGAGCGACTTGTTGAAGTCGCCCACGAGCGAGCAGCAGATGCAGCCCGAGGACATCTCGCTGATCTGCACGCCGCTGTCTTTGAGGAAGCCGCCGTCGATGCTGATCTCGCCGAACTCGTTCTCGATCAGCACCAGCTTCTCGCCCGGAAACGCCTCCGAGAGCAGCTTCTTGATGAGTGTTGTCTTGCCCGCACCCAAAAAGCCGGATACGATGTCAATTTTTGTCATAGTAAAAACCTTCTTTTCTCCGCCGCGCCGCGGCTTATATTTTCTCATCTATATCATAGTCCATTTTTTCAAAAATGCAAGGGGGATTTGAAAAGGAACGGCTCATAGCGGCGGAGGCTGTCCGCCCACATCGCCCACCCTGCAAACGTTCACCGATGGCACACCCATCCAATGGCGGCGCGGGCGGTATCTCCTCGCATGAAACAAAACGCCCGTATTGCCGAACAATGATGCGCCCGGTGGTGGTTTTCGACAAATTTTTCTCTTTGCAGGAACAAAAATTTCTATTTCCATTGACTTTTCCACGCAGATGTGTTATTTTTTTAACAGGCACGTGCGGTGCGCTGCACCGTATAAAATGAAAGGAGGCCCTTTTCTTGAGCAGACTCGACATCAAAAGCCCCAGCCGCGCTCAGACTGTGGTGGATAACCTCTACCGCGACGTGGAGCGCCGTATCGCCGCCAGTCCTCCCGGCCTGTGTCCGGTGGACATCTCCCTGTCGTTTTTGCAGCTCTGCCTCGCCCAGTCGTGCGGCAAATGCGTCCCCTGCCGTGTCGGCCTCGGCCAGCTCACCAAGCTCATCGCGATGGTGCTGGAGGGTACGGGTACGATGGCGACCCTCGCCATCATTGAAAAGACGGCACGCAGCATTCTCAACACCGCCGACTGCGCCATCGGGCGTGACGCGGCGCGTCTCGTGCTGGATGGGCTGGAGGGCTTCCGCGACGACTACGAGGAGCATATCAACCACCACCGCTGCTTGGCGGGCTTGCAGCTTCCCGTCCCGTGCGTCGCGCTCTGTCCCGCCGGGGTGGATGTCCCCGGCTACATGGCACTGGTGGGCGAGGGGCGGTACGCCGACGCGGTGCGCCTCATCCGCAAGGACAACCCGTTCCCCACGGCCTGCGCCTACATCTGCGAGCATCCCTGTGAGGCGCGCTGCCGCCGTCACATGATCGATGACGCCATCAACATCCGCGGTCTGAAGCGGTACGCCGTCGATCACGCGGGCAACGTCCCGCAGCCGGAGTGCGCGCCGCCCACCGGGAAGAAGGTCGCCATCATCGGCGGCGGCCCGAGCGGCCTGAGCTGCGCCTACTATCTGGCGCTTATGGGTCACAAGGTCACGGTTTACGAGGAGCGCAGCAAGCTGGGCGGTATGCTGCGCTACGGCATCCCCAACTACCGCTTCCCGCGCCGCCTGCTGGATGAAGAAATCGACTCCATTCTCTCCCTCGGCATTGAGACGCACACGAACGTCACCGTGGGTAAGGACGTCTCGGTCGAGGATCTGCAAAAGGAGTACGACTGCCTCTACATCGCCATCGGCGCACATCAGGACAGAAAGGTTGGCATTCCCGGCGAGGACAGCAAGCACGTCGTCTCCGCCGTGGAGATGCTCCGTTCCATCGGTGATGACATCATGCCCGATTTCTCCGGCAAGCGTGTGGTGGTCATCGGCGGCGGCAACGTCGCCATGGACGTGACGCGCAGCTCCATCCGTCTCGGCGCGTCGCAGGTTACGTGCGTCTACCGCCGCCGCGAGGAGGACATGACCGCCCTCGCCGACGAGATCTCCGGCGCGTTGGCCGAGGGTGCGGAGCTGCTGACGCTGATGGCGCCCGTGCGCATCGAGGCGGACGAGGACGGCAACGCCACCGCCCTTTGGGTGCAGCCGCAGATCAGCGGCGAGGTCGATAAATCCGGCCGTCCCCGCGCCAATAAGGCCGCGCTGCCCGAGCAGCGCATTCCCGCCGATATCATCGTGGCCGCCATCGGTCAGGGCATCGAAATTCAGGGCTTCGAGCAGGCGGGCGTTCCCATCAAGCGCGGCGTGTTCGTGGCAGGTCTTTCCGGGCAGGTCAGCGACCGGGATAACCTCTTTGCCGGAGGCGACTGCGTCACCGGCCCCGCCACCGCCATCCGCGCCATCGCCGCAGGCAAGGTCGCGGCCGCGAACATTGACGTACACCTCGGCTTCCGTCATGAAATCGCCGTGGATGTGGATATCCCCACGCCGCGTCTGAACAACCGCGCCCCGCATGGACGTATCAACACCACGGAGCGTGCGGCCTTTGAGCGCCGCTGCGACTTTGAGGACATCGAGTGCGGGCTTACCGAGGAGGGCGCCCGCACCGAGGCCTCCCGCTGTCTGCGCTGCGACCACTACGGCTACGGTATCTTCAGAGGAGGGAGGAACGTCAAATGGTAACACTGACCATCGACAAGCGCACCGTCACCGTCCCCGACGGTACGAGCATTCTGGAGGCGGCTCGCTCCGCCAAGATCGAGATACCCACCCTCTGCTATCTCAAGGGGGTCAACGAAATCGGCGCGTGTCGGCTCTGTATGGTGGAGGTGGAGGGCTGTGAACGCCTCATCGCCTCCTGCGACAGTGTGGTGTCGGACGGCATGGTCGTCTCCACCAACTCGCCCCGCGTCCGAGAGGCGCGGCGCGTCAACCTCCGTCTGCTGCTCAGCCAGCACGAGACAAAATGCACCAAGTGTACCCGCAGCGGCAACTGCAAGCTGCAAACGCTCACGAACGACTATAACCTTCTGGGTGACCACTACATCGACGACCTGAGCCACACGCCCGACGACTACACCAACCCCGTCGTGCGCGTCGAGAACCGCTGCATCAAGTGTATGCGCTGCATCCAGTTCTGCGACAAGGTGCAGTCGATGGGCATTTGGGACCTGATGGGTACGGGCGCGTACACGACCGTCGGCGTCGCCCGCACCCGCACACTCGGCGAGAGCGACTGCACGTTCTGCGGCCAGTGCGTCACGCACTGTCCCGTGGGCGGCCTGCAGGAGCGCGACGACACGGGCAAGGTCTTCGACGCGCTGGCCGACCCGGAGCGGATCGTCGTCGTGCAGATGGCGCCCGCCGTCCGCGCCGCGTGGGCGGAGTATTACCACCTCGACCCCAAGTATGCCACCGCCAAGCGCATGGTGACGGCGCTGAAGATCATGGGCTTTGACTACGTCTTCGACACCGACTTTGCCGCCGACCTGACCATCATGGAGGAGGGCAGCGAGTTCATCGAGCGCTTCACCCACCGCAACCACTACTGCTGGCCGATGTTCACGAGCTGCTGTCCCGGCTGGGTGCGCTTCCTCAAGGGGCAGTTCCCCACCTACACCGACAACCTCTCCACCGCCAAGAGTCCGCAGCAGATGTTCGGCGCGGTCGTCAAGAGCTACTTTGCCGAGAAGATGGGCATCGACCCGAAGAAGCTCTTCGTCGTCTCCATCATGCCCTGCACCGCCAAAAAGGCCGAGTGCGCCCTGCCCACGATGAAGGATGCGCTGGGCGACCCGGACGTGGACGTGGTGCTGACGACGCGCGAGATCGTCCGTATGTTCCGCGGCGAGCAGATCAACCCCGCCGTTCTTCAGGAGACGGAGTTCGACAGTCCGCTCGGCACAGGCACAGGCGCGGCGGTCGTCTTCGGCGCGACGGGCGGCGTGATGGACGCTGCGCTGCGCAGCGCCTACTACCTCGTCACCGGGCAGAACCCCGACCCGGACGCCTTCACCGCCGTGCGCGGCATGGAGGGCTGGAAGGAGGCCACGTTCAGCATCCCCGGCGCGGGCGATATTCACGTCGCGGTCGTCAGCGGCCTCGGCAACACGCGCAAGCTCATGGCCGCCATCGACGAGTGCCGCGTCAACTACGACTTCGTGGAGGTCATGGCCTGTCCCGGCGGCTGCGCCGGAGGCGGCGGCCAGCCCATCCACGACGGCGTCGAGCCGGCGGAACACCGCGGCGACGTGCTGTGGAACATCGACAAGCACATGGCCGTCCGCTTCTCCCACGAGAACGAGGACGTCCGCACCCTCTACCGCGACTACTTCAAAGCCCCCCTGAGCAAAAAATCCCACCACCTGCTCCATACCGACCACAGCGCATGGCATATGCCGGGGAAATAAGCGGGAGATAAGAAGTAAGCGAGAGATAAAAGTAAAAGCAGAAAAACAGCAACAGGGAGAGGCACTCGCCTCTCCCTTGCTTCGTAAAAAACCGGCCTCTCATTGCACCGCATCCTACGAATGGTTCGCCGGGGCGGCAGCGCGTACCCTTTCAACACACCCCGGGCGTTTCGATCGTTTTTGCGGAATGTTTACAATTTGGTTCTTGACGCAGAAAGGGAAACAGAGTATGATACTATTTGTAACTAATTTGTAACTTTTGAGGGGCGTACCCATGACGGAACAACAGCACCATTCCCACGATACCGATCCCGAGCGTGAGACGCAGCGATGCCGCGACCCGAACCGTGAGCCGATGTCGCTGTCTACGCTTTGGAATCTGTGGAAGGACAATTTAACGAGCTGGCGGCAGTATCGGGAGGAACACGCCGACCTGTTCACGCTGAACATTCAGGCAGGCGTGCGCCGTTCGGCGGCGTGGCTCGGCAAGGTGCGCCGCAGTGCGCGGAAGCTGGACAGCGAGCGGCGGGACAAGCGTTTCCCCGAATCCGAGCTGGCGGCGGCGCAGCTCTTCCTCTTCTTTTGCAGCAGCGTGGAGCGGCTGGGCGCGAAGCTGCGCGAGCGCTTCACCCGGCGGCGCAAGGCACTGGTGCGCGTCGGCGGACAGCGGCGCAGCTATTTTGAAGAGAAGCTCCACCTGCACCCGGCGGCGTTCCTGACGGCGGCGATGTGCATCGCGGCGGCGGCGGTCGTGCTGTCGCTCTACACCCTCGGCACGCAGGTCAGCTACGACGGCGAGACGCTGGGCGTGGTGTCTTCGTCCCGCGCGGCGGCGCAGACCGTCTCGCAGTTGGAGGAGATCACGCGCGAGACGCTGGACGACGCGGACTACACCGTGGACGAGACGCTGCTGGAGACGCGCCTCGGCGTCTATCCCCGCAAGAGCCTCGTCTCGAAGGACACGCTGCTCGAAGAGCTGGGCGACAAGCTCGGGCTGGTGGACTACGCCTACGTCCTCTACGTCGGCGACGAGAAGGTCGTGGCCACCACGCGCTCCGGCGCGCTGGAGGACCTCTTGGAGCAGCTCAAGCTGGGCTACGAGACGGCGGACACCGTGAACGCCTACTTCGTCGAGGACGTGGAAATCCGGCAGGAGTACGTCGAGGCGTCCTACGTCATGAACCTCGGCTACATCGCCGAGAAGCTCAACGAGACGAAGGAGGGCGAGGTGACGTACACCGTCACCTCCGGCGACAGCTATTACAGCATTGCGGAGAAGTACGAGCTGGGCGTGGACGATTTGATGAAGCTCAACCCCGGCTACGACCCCAAGATCCTCCGCGTGGGCGACGTGCTGACCATCAGCAACGCCGTCCCCTACCTGACGGTCGTGAACGTGGAGCGGCAGCGGTACGTGCAGGATGTGGCGTATCAGGTGGAGTACACCGACGACAGCTCCATGTATCAGGGCGAATATAAGGTCACGTCCGCGGGCAGCTACGGTAAGGCCGACGTGACCGCTAACGTGACGTATATCAACGGCGAGGAGACGGAGCGTGAGGTTGTGGCCAGCGTGACGCTCCTGCAGCCCGTCACGGAGCAGCAGCTGCGCGGCACGAAGGAGCGTCCCACGTGGTATCCCACCGGGTCGTTCGCATGGCCCTGCACCGGCACGCTCACCAGCTACTTCGGCACGCGCTACCTGCTCGGCAGCAGCTACCACAGCGGCATCGACATCGGCAACAGCTACGGCACGTCCATCTACGCCTCCGACGGCGGCACGGTGACGTACTCCGGCTGGATGAGCGGCTACGGCTATCTGATCATCATCGACCACGGCAACGGCTACCAGACCTACTACGGTCACAACAGCAGTCTGGTGGTGTCGGTGGGGACGAAGGTACACAAGGGACAGCTCATCGCCCGCATGGGCTCAACGGGCCGCTCTACCGGCAACCACTGCCACTTCGGCATCAAGCTCAACGGCACGTTCGTCAACCCGCTGAACTACCTGTAAGGTGTGTATTTATGGGGTTGCAAAAACAGAATTCTGTGTTACAATAGTGTCAGCATATCAATGAATGAGGTGAAAAGGATGAAAAAGCTGCTCGGTCTTGTAACCACGGTCTGCGCGCTGGTGCTGTGCCTCTGCGTAGCCTACGCCAGCCCTATGACGGGCGACACCAGCAACATGGGTCTGTGGATCGCCATGGTGGTGGTGGCGGTGATCGCCGTGGTGGTGCTGATCATCGTAGGTAAGAAGAAAAACAAGTAAAAGGAAACCAGACCACACTGACAGGCTGAAAAGCCCTGCGCGCAAGCGCAGGGCTTTTACTTGTCGGGCGGCACGGTGAACGCTCGCAGAGGACGATGTTTACCTTGGCCGTCGCAGAAGATTCCCTTTTTCGTAAAGAACGCAGTTTGCAGGAACGTGTAGGAACGATATGGGCAAAAAAGCCACCCCGGCGGGGTGGCTTTCGAAATGCTCGAATTTTACCGGCCTTGCTCGTGCTTGTGTATCTCGGCGCGTTTTTCCTGCTCAAAAAGGTGGCGCGGGAAAATACGTCATTTCACCAGCAGGTACAGCAGCCGCTGCGAGTCCTGCACGTCGATATGGCCGTCAAGATTGACGTCCGCGCGGAGCCACATGATTTGCGGCAATTCGGTAAATTCGTATATATCTACGCACATATCGTAGACCATCTGCGCGTCGTTGATGTCCATCTTTGCGCTGCCGTTGACGTCACCGTTCATCGTCAGCACCTCCACCGTACCCGTCTCCACGGTGATGGCCTGCCGCGCCGTTGCTTCGCTCACGCCGCAAGGTATTACGTAGAGATACGCGCCGTGGCTGCTCGAATAGTACATCGCTTTTCCGTTATAATGCAGCGTTTTCCCGATTGGCAGCGTGACGTTCGCCTTCACCAGCTGTAAACGACCTGACAGATATTCTGACACTGTCACGGTCATATCGACTTGCGTGAGCTTCGTCACAGTTACCGTCAGGAAGGACGAGGTGACCATGTCTGCCGGAATTGTGTATATACCGTCTTTCGGTGTGATCACTTGACCGTTTACCGTCACCGTATATTCGTCACCTTCGGAAGCTGTTAGTGTAAAGCTAAACGGCTCTCCAGTCTCACAGGTCTGCTCTGTCCCGCCATCTACCGCGTCCGCGCCGTTGCCGACGAACAGCACCAGCGTCGTCCCCTGCGCCGTGACCTTGGCGACAGAAATCGTCACCGCCCCGGTTACGTCGTCGGCGGCGACGGTGTAGGTGTTATTCTCAATCGACGGCGTCACCTGAATGCCGTCCACGAAAACAGACACGGAATACTCGGCATACGGCAGCTTGCTCAGTGTAAACGTGAACGCCTCGTTGTAGGTAGCGGTATCATTTGCCGATACGTCGTCCTTTCCGCTGCCCGTAACCGAAACGGAGTACGATTTAGGTGTGCGCGAAACATCACTGAATACCAGCGGCGCGGTGACGTTTTTAATCGTATAAATACCGTCACCCTTATCCACCACCGAGACTGTTTCACTTCCCATTTTCACGGAAAAAGTATAGCTGTAGTGCGGGTCGGTGCGAAACGTATAATCGCCGTCGATGGCCACGGAGGCGTCGCCGTAGACGCCCTTGTCGCTCGGCAGCTCGACCGTGTAGTAGCCGGAGGCGACCGTGTAGGCGATGCTTGCTTCGTTCAAAGTCGCCGGTCGTGCGTCGCTTCGGAGTTCCGAGCGGGCGCTGATTTGCGCACTTGTGAGCCTGATTTCGGAGACAGTTTTCACGATAGGCTTAAATTTCAGCACAACTGCGCCCGCATTTTGTGTGATGGAATCCCCGCAGCCCGCTATCTTTAGCAACCCGTTTTGCGCTGAGGCTTCTAAGTGTCGCTGCGCGCCCTCACCCCGGTCAACTTCTGTTGCCCCTACAAACTCAAGTGCCGTGTCGTCATACGTCAGCGTCATCCAAAAGGCGTTGTAGGTCGCGTTTTCCTCATCCGCGGCAATAAATATGTAAGTCTCCACGTTGCCATCTTTCGTCTGCCCGTTTAAACTTGCCGTAAACGAAACATCGTTATCCGCAACGGAGATCGCGGGCAGCAGCACGACGAGCCATGCGATAACTACCGTAAAAATCACAGAAAACCGTGCGCGTTTCATGAGCGGTCCCTCCTGACGGCAAAATTCCTGAATTCCAATAGAATTTTATCATGAGAGAATGCTCAAATGCAAGGTAAGCTTTTGCGCTTGATGGAGAAAATTCCACACCGTTTTTAGGCGATTTGAACAAAAGCCCGCTTGCGAAACGCAGAAAGTGACATCGCGCCCGACGCCGTTCGTCTCGAACCGCACCGCGCATTGGTCGCTGACGACCACCGTCACATCGGTCGCGGCTGCCTCGTACCGCCCCTCGCCATCTTGGGGCGACACCAGAGAATTCTGCTCCCGCAGCAGCTCGTTGCGGACATAGTGATAAATCGCTCAGAGCTTGTATCGCCGGATTTGAGAAATCCGGCATCGACGTTTCCGTCAAGTATCTTTCCATGGTTCAGCCCTGCTCTTTCAAAAACGGCAGTTCCGGCATGTGATTTTCTTCCATGACCGAGCGCAGCATCGTCGCAAAGCCTTCCGGGTCGCGGATTTGGAACTGCATGTGGTTATAGCCCTCAAACACCGGATAATTGCCATGTGGATACG
>CAVGSO010000002.1:0-75249 GCA_963631875.1 Firmicutes bacterium CAG:341
CGGCGGTTCACCCTTGAGGGCGAGGGCGGCGTTCACGCCCGCCACAAAGCCCTGCGCCGCCGCCTCCTCGTAGCCCGACGAGCCGTTGAACTGCCCCGCGCCGTAGAGGCCGCCGATGGCCTTGACCTCCAGCGTAGGCCGCAGTGCCAGCGGGTCGATGCAGTCGTATTCGATGGCGTAGGCCGGGCGCATGATCTCCGCGTGCTCCAGCCCCGCGACCGTGTGCAGCATGGCGGTCTGAATTTCCTCCGGCATGGACGAGGAAAAGCCCTGCACATACAGCTCCTCCGTCCGAAGCCCCATCGGCTCGATGAAGAGCTGATGGCGCGGCTTGTCCGCAAAGCGCACCACCTTCGTCTCGATGGACGGGCAGTAGCGCGGGCCGACGCCCCGGATCACGCCGGAGTAGATGGGACTTCGGTCCAAATTGTCGCGGATGATGCGGTGCGTGGCTTCATTTGTATAGGTGAGGTAGCAGACGGCGCGGTTTTCCGGCACACGCTCCGTCTCAAAGCTGAACGGCAGCGGATCGGCGTCGCCCTCCTGCAGCTCCATTTTGGAAAAATCCACACTGCGGCGGTGGATGCGCGGCGGCGTCCCCGTCTTGAACCGCCGCAGGGGCAGCCCAAGCGCGCGCAGGCTGTCCGCCAGCGCGTTCGCCGGGTGCAGACCATCCGGCCCGGAGGACTCGATGCACTCGCCGATGATGGTCTGCCCGGAGAGGTACGTCCCGGTGCAGAGGATGACGGCCTTTGCCTCCAGTACCGCCCCGGTGCGCAGCACCACGGCGCGGACGCGCCCGCTCTCGCAGCGCACCTCCGTCACCTCGGCCTGCCGCAGCGTGAGGTTCTCCTGCCGCTCGAGCGTCTGCTTCATCACCTGCTGGTACTCGCGGCGGTCGGCCTGAGCCCGCAGCGACCAAACCGCAGGCCCCTTGCCCCGGTTGAGCATACGGTACTGAATGCACGCCTTGTCCGCCGCCTTGGCCATCTCGCCGCCCAGCGCGTCCAGCTCACGCACGAGGTGTCCCTTGCCCGTGCCGCCGATGGCCGGGTTGCAGGGCATATTCCCCACTGCGTCCAAGCTGACGGTGAGGCAGACGGTCTTCATCCCCAGCCGCGCCGCCGCCAGCGCAGCCTCAATCCCGGCGTGACCCGCGCCTATCACCGCCACGTCGAACGCACCGCCGTAAAATTCTGTCATATCGGCTCTCACGCCCTTCTCGGATAGTTTTTACAGACTTTCATTATACTATAATGCGCCCGATGGTGCAAGTGGGCGACGGCACGGCCTTTTGTGCAATGTGCAATAAAACTTCACACGGTTTTTATGCAAAATATTCAAAAACCCCCTTGACTTTCGCGGCGTTTGCGCGTACACTGTGCTTGTAAAAAAGAGAAGAAAGGAGCGTGATACGGAAATGACCACAATCTGGATCTGGGGCGACTTGGATGACATGATCTTCGCGGACTGCGACTGGCAGGTAAGCGAGCGGTAACGTCCCCCATACGGAAGATACCACCACGCCGAGCGCGTGGCGTTTTGCTTTTTATGGGCGTTTTTCAAGCTGAAAATATGCGCCCTCTTGACTTCTTCCCCGCACCGTGCTACTATATGGCAGAAACAACCGCATATTTGTCTTCGGGGCGGGGTGGAAGTCCCCACCGGCGGTACAGTCCGCGAGCGGCGTAAGCCGCATGAATCGGCGCAATTCCGATACCGACAGTCACAGTCTGGATGAGAGAAGGCGTGTATGGCATTTTGCAATGCTCTTTTTTGATGCGTACACCTTGGAAGGCAATTTCCGGGTGTTCATCATCGAAAAGGAGCGTTTTTTATGACAAAATCACACCAATCGACCCACCGTATGACCGTCGCGGCACTGCTGTCCGCCGTGGCCGCCGTCCTCCAGTTCATCGAGTTCTCCATCCCCATCATGCCCTCCTTCGTCAAGCTGGACATCTCCGACCTCCCGGCACTGCTGGGGACGTTCGCCCTCGGCCCTGTCTACGGCGCGGCCATCCAGCTCGTCAAAAATCTGCTGCACCTGCCGTTCGGCACGAGCGCGGGCGTCGGCGAGCTGTCCAACTTCCTGCTGGGCGCGGCCTTCGCCCTCATCGCCGGATGCATCTACCGACGCCGCAAAAACCGCGCCGGGGCGCTGTGGGGGTCGCTCGCCGGGGCGGCGTGCATGGCGCTCGTCAGCCTGCCGCTGAACTATTTCGTCGTCTACCCCGCCTACGTGGTGCTTTACAAGCTCCCGCTTGAGGGCATCATCGGGATGTACGAGGCCATTCTCGGCTCGGTCGCGCACATCCCCACGCAAAACGCACTTTTCAACTGCCTCTTCCTCTTCAACGTCCCGTTTACCTTGTGCAAGGGACTGCTGGACGTCGCGCTGTGCTTCCTCATCTACAAGCCCCTCAGCCCGCTGCTGCATAAATAAACGGGGAAACAAGCAAATTATGTGAAAACACGCCCTCCGGTTTCGCCGGAGGGCGTTGTGCTCACGCAAGAATATCCTTCAAATCGGTAAGTCCCATCGCGTTGGTGACGATGAGGACGTGATCGCCGGGGCGGATGACGGTCATGCCGCCGGGGATGATGGTGTGTCCGTCCCGCACGATGGCGGCCAGCAGGATGCCCGGCTTGAGGGAGAGATCCTTCAGCGGCAGTCCGAGCCGCTCCGCGCCCTTTTCACTGACGGTGAACTCCAACGCCTCCACGCGCCCGCCCAGCAGCTTGTAGAGCGACTCCACAGCCATACCCTGCGAGTTGGCGAGGGCGCGGACGTAGCGGGTGATCTGATTGGCGATAATGTCCTTGGGGCTGATGACGCTGCCAAGCCCCGTATCCTTGACAAGCTCCATATAGTTCGGGCGCGTCATCTTGGCCAGCACCTTCGGCACACCCGCGCGGCGGGCGGAGAGCGCCATGAGCAGATTCTCCTCATCCCGTCCGGTCAATGCCACGAAGCCGTCCGCGCCGAAGAGATTTTCCGAGCGGATGAGGTCGTTGTCCGTGCCGTCGCCCTCGATGATCATCGCGTCGGGCAGCGCCTGTGAAAGCCGCAGGCACTTCTCGTGGTCCTGCTCGACGATGTGGACCCTCGTCCCGGTGCGCGCCAGCTCCCAGCTCAGGTACATACTGATCCGGCTGCCGCCCAAAATCGACACGTCCCGCACGCGGTGGAGGCTGCGCCCCATGCTCTTGAGCATTTTTTGCAGCTCCGCCTTCGTGCCGACCATGTAGAGCCGGTCGCCGAGCTGCGGGACGAACGAGCCGTTGGGGATGATGAACTCGTCGCCGCGCTGCGCCGCGCAGATCAGTACCTCCGCCACGCGCTCGCGGTGAAAATCGCTCAGACTGTGGCCGACGATGGTGTCGCTCTCCTGCATTTGGAAGCCCGCCATGTCGATCCGTCCTCCGGCGAACGGCTCGACCGAGATGGCGGCGGGGAAGCTGAGAATGCGGGCAATCTCCTGCCCGGCGGCGAGGTCGGGGTTGATGACCATGTCCAGCCCGATCTCGCGCTTGAGCATATCGGCGTCCCGGCGATAGTCCGGGTTGCGCACCCGCGCCACGGTGTGCTGCGCACCGAGGCTCTTGGCGATCAGGCAGCAGACGAGGTTCGTCTCGTCCACACCCGTGACGGCGATGACGAGGTCGGCCTCGCGTGCGCCGGCCTCCATTAAAACGCTGATGGACGCGCCGTTGCCGTTGAGGGACATGGCGTCGAGCGTGCTGTCCAGCCGGCTCAGACGCTCCGCGTCGTCGTCCACAAGCGTGATGTCGTGCTTTTCCAGCGTGAGCTGCTGGGCAATGGCGTAGCCCACCTTGCCGCAGCCGACGATAATAATCCTCATGTGTCCTCCTTTGCGCCCGAGGCGCGTTCTCTATCCGTCAGGGCGGCGGCGAACTCCGCGCCCAGTATCAACACCTGTGCTGACATATACAGCCACAGCAGTACCACGATGACCGTGGCGATCGAGCCGTACAGCACCGAGTAACGTCCCATCGTCTCCACATAGTAGGAAAAGGCCATGCTCAGCACCATCCACGCCGCCAGCGACCCGCACACGCCGGGCATGACCTCGCGCAGCGGCTGACGGCGTCCCTGCGCCAGCCCGTAGAGCAGCACGAGGGAGACGGTGATGACGAGTGCCAGCACGACGAAGCGCATATAGCTCCACATCTCGATGAAGCGCTCCGGCACATCGACGATCGTCCCCACGAACTCCAAGGCCCGCCGCCCGATGACGACCAGCACCAGCGTGACGGCGATGACCACGATGAGCCACACGGTGAACAGCAGTATGTGCCACTGGCTTTTCAGCAGACTCTCCGGCGCGTGCTGTCCGAACGCCTTTCGCAGCGAGTGCATGAGGCAGCCGGTCGCCCGCATGGGGAACCAAATCGAAAAGATCAGGCTGAACCACAGAAGCTGGCGGCTCTGGTTGGCCGAGACGTACTCCAAATACGAGCGGATCACGCCCACCACGTCCACAGGGAGCAGCGGCTCAAGCACCGCGGTGATGTAGGCGATGTCCAGCTCCAAAAGGCCGAGCAGCGTGCTGATGAAGATCAGCAGCGGGAAGATGGCGAAGAGCAGGTAGTATGTCAGTGCCGCGCTGTCACGCGCCACGTCATGTGTGTAGTATCGCCGCACCATGTCGGCGCACAGCCGCCCTACCGCCGTGCGCGGCGCGGAAAAAGTCACGTTCTTCTTCATAACAGGGCTATTCTACCATACCCGCAGAAAAAATGAAAGGGGAATTTGCGGTAAGCTTGACAGCCCACCGCCGCCCTTGATAAATGTCCGCAGGGGACGGCGTCCTCGACGTCCCGTCCGCCCCCTCTCAATAAACGTTCGTATGGCGAAATTGTTCCTCTCCTCATTTTCTGCACCTTTGGTGTATTGAGAGGACGAAAAAGCATGAAATTTTTGTGAAAATCTGTAATTTTTCTTGTCTTCTGTTTGAAATGATGTTATACTGAAACTGCCGTATCGGCAAATCTAATGAGAAGTGAGTTGAGGACAAACATGGATAATCTGACCAAGATCATCCGCGATGAGATCTCGCGGCAGTACCGCAGCGTTCGCCAGTTTGCGTTCGCGGTCGGCGTACCCCTATCCACCATCAACAGTGCCCTGCACAATGGCGTCGGCGGATCCTCCTTCGACACCGTCATGCAGATGTGTCAGGTGCTCGGTATCAAGGCTTTGTCCGATGACGCCGCTTTCTACCTGACCGACGACACCGAGCGTCTGCTGCTGCGCTACGCCGTGCTGGACGACTATGGCCGTCACACCGTAGACTCCGTCATGGAGGTGGAGTACAAGCGCTGCTGCGGCAAGCCCGTAAAGCCCGCTAAAGGCGGCAAAAGTAAAGCGTAACCCCCATCCGACAGGGCGCGCCATTGGGCGCGCCCTGCGCTTTTTCCACGCCGCTCTTGCAAAGACCGCGCCGCCGCGTTACAATAATCATAAAAACAAAACGCCCGCCGCGCTGCGCGCAGGGCAGGGAAGGAGCGAACGCGATATGGTGAAGCTGGACGTGCATTCGGGCGGCACGACCTGCCCGGTCTACATCGGACAGGGACTTCTTCCCCGCGCCGGGGAGCTGCTGAAGACCCACGCGCCCGCCGTGCGCCGCTGGGCGGTGGCGGCGGATGAAAGCGTCGCCGCGCGCTGCGGCGGCGCGGTGCTGGCGTCCCTCCGTGCTGCGGGACTGAGCGCGGACATCTACCCCGTCCCCGCCGGGGAAGCGGCCAAAACGCCGGAGGCGTGGCTCACGCTCTGCGAGCGTTTGACCGCCGATGGCCTCCACCGCGAGGACGGCCTCGTCTCGCTCGGCGGCGGCGCGTGCGGCGACATGGTCGGCTTCGCCGCGTCCACTCTGTTTCGCGGCGTGACGCTGGCACACCTGCCCACCACGCTTTTGGCGCAGTGCGACAGTGCACTCGGCGGCAAGACAGCCCTCAATCTGCCGCAGGGCAAGAACCTCCTCGGGACATTCCGACAGCCCGCGCTGGTCGTGAGCGACACAGCGTGTCTCGCCACGCTGCCGAAGCGGCAGCTCGCCTCCGGTATGGCCGAGGTCATCAAGTGCGGCTGTATCGGTGACGATACGCTGCTCGACGCAGCGGAGCGCACCCCCGACGACGCTGCGTGGGAGGACATCGTATCGCGCTGCTGCCGCGTCAAGGCCGCGCTCGTCGAGGCCGACCCCTATGACCGCCGAGAGCGGCGGCTGCTGAACTTCGGCCACACCTTCGGCCACGCCTACGAGGCACTGGGCGGCTTCTCGGCCTACACCCACGGCGAGGCCGTGGCCGCCGGGATGGTCAAGATCCTGCGCTGGCAGATCGCGAACGGCTACGGCGGCGCAGCGCTGCTGACGCGCCTTGAAGCCCTCCTGCCGCGCTATGGCCTGCCCACCGACATCCCCTGCGACGACTTCGAGCTGCGAAGCTACCTGACCCGCGACAAAAAATCAGACGGCGCAGCGGTGACGCTCGCCTTGGCGGAAAAACCCGGGCAGGGCCGCCTCGTCACCGTACCGCTGTCATCTCTATGGGAGGTGCGCGTATGATGCTCCGCCTCTATCCCTCCGCGCTCTTCGGGAGCGTCCTGCCGCCGCCCTCGAAGAGCTTGCTCCACCGGGAGCTGATCTGCCGCTGCCTCGCCGGGCAGCTCACCGACCTGCCGCCTCACGCGGCGCGGGACGTGCTGGCCACGGCGCGCGGCTTGGAGCAGCTCACCGCCGCCGCGCCCGTCATCGACTGCGGCGAGAGCGGCAGCACCCTGCGCTTTCTCCTGCCGCTTTTCATGGCCTTAGGCCGCACCGACGCGGTGTTTCTCGGCACTGAACGCCTCCTGCGCCGTCCCATCCCCGCCGACCTCGGCTTGCAGCCCATCCCCGGCGGCTTGCGTCTGACCCGCCCGCTCCGCAGCGGACGGTGGACGCTCTCCGCGTCGGAGACGTCGCAGGTCGTCAGCGGCCTGCTGCTGTCGCTGCCGCTTTTAACGGGCGACTCAGAAATGATGTTCACCGACAAAACGGTCTCACGTCCCTATATTGACATGACTGTCGCCGTCATGTGCCACCACGGTGTCCGCCTCGAGCGGCACGATACGACGTGGTATATCCCCGGCGGGCAGGTCTATCACCCGGCCTCACCGCTGCAAGAGCCGGATTGGTCGGCGGCTGCCTACTGGCTCGTGCTGAGCGCGGCGCAGAAGCGGCGCGGCGGTGCGCCGCTGGACATCCCGATGGGACGCGCGCCCTACCTGCAGGGCGACGCGGCGGCACTGCGTTATGTAAACGAGCTGCCCGTCGAACTCGACATCTCCGCCACGCCCGACCTCCTGCCGCCGCTGTCCCTGTGCGCTGCCCTGCGCCCCGGCGTGACGACCCGCTTCACCCACGCCGCGTTCCTGCGGCGGAAGGAGAGCGACCGTCTCGCCGCCGTGGCCGCGCTGCTGCAAGCCCTCGGCGCAGACGTTGCGGAGTCGCCGGACGGCCTGTGCGTCACCGGGACGGCCACGCTGCACGGCGGCGAGGTCGAGAGCTGCGGCGACCACCGGATCGCCATGCTCGCCGGGTGCGCGGCCATGTTGGCCGACGGCGCGGTGACACTGCACGGCGCGGAGGCGGTGGCGAAATCCTACCCCGCCTTTTGGCGCGACTTGGCCGCTTTGGGCGGCAGATGGGAGGTGCTGGAAGCATGATGGACTATACCCTCTTCGGCGAGTCCCACGGCGCCGCCGTGGGCGTGCTGCTGACGGATGTTCCGCCGGGACTGACGGTGGACACCGACTTTATCCGCGCTCAGCTCCTGCGCCGTATGGCGCAGGGCGGCTTGACGACCGCGCGGCGCGAGACGGACGAGGTACAGCTTCTCTCCGGCGTTTATCAGGGAAAAACAACGGGCGACCCGCTTGCGGCGGTGCTGTGGAACAGTGACACCCGCCCCGGCGACTACGAAGCCCTCACTCATACGCCGCGCCCCTCGCACGGCGACTATACCGCCGCCGTCCGCGCCCATGGCTGCAACGACCCGCGCGGCGGCGGCCACACCTCCGGGCGCCTGACCGCACCGCTGACCGCGGCGGGCGCGATCGCCATCACGTACCTCAAGGAACGCGGCGTCACCGTTCACGCCGCGCTGCTCGATGAGGACAACCTCCGCACCCGCGCCGCCGAGGCGCGCGCAGAGGGTGACAGTGTGGGGGGTGTGATCCGCTGCACCGTCAGCGGTCTGCCCGCCGGGATCGGTGCACCGGACTGGCGCGGCAACGTGGAGAGCGAGATCGCCCGCCACGTCTTCGCCGTCCCCGCCGTCAAGGCCGTCGGCTTCGGCGCGGGAGAACACTTCGCCGCATTGCGCGGCAGCGAGGCGAACGACCCCTTCACGGTTTCCGGCGGCGCGGTGCGCACCGTGACGAACCGCTCCGGCGGCGTCAACGCCGGGGTCACGAACGGCATGGACGTCGTCTTCGACGTGACGTTCCGCCCCACGCCCTCCATCTCGAAGCCCCAGCAGACCGTGGACTTGACCACCATGACGGACACGACCGTCTCCGCTGCGGGACGGCACGATAGCTGCGTGGCGCTCCGCGCCGCTCCGGCGGTGGAGGCCGCCGCCGCGCTGGCCGTCTGCCATCTGTGGCGCGGGGAAATGGCGGACACGCTCCCCGCACTGCGGTATGAGCTGGACGCGCTTGATGTGGATTTGACCGCCCTCTTTGCCCGTCGGCAGGACATTGCCCGCCGTATCGGCGCGGCGAAAAGGGCGCAGGGGCTGCCCGTCCTCGACGAAGCGCGTGAGGCGCAGGTGCTGGCCTCGCGGGGCGACCTGCTGCCGGAGCGGCGAGCGCAGGTGGCGCGGCTCTTCACGCTGCTCATGACGCTCTCGCGGGAGGAACAAGCATGAGCCTGCTTCTCCTCATCGGCCTTCCCGGCAGCGGCAAGACCACTGTCGGGCGCATGGTGGCCGAGGCGCTTGATTTGCCGTTTTACGACGGGGATGACGCGGTCATCGCCGCCGCCGGAATGTCCATCCCCGCCATCTTCGAGCGCGGGGGAGAGGCGTACTTCCGCGCCCTGGAGCGCAAGTCGCTGCAAGACCTCTGCCGAAACGAGCGCGGCGTCATCGCCACGGGCGGCGGCGCGGTGCTGTCGGCAGAAAACCGAACGCTATTGCGTCAAAGCGGAACGGTGCTGTGGCTGGATAGAAAGCTTGAAAACATGATGTCAACCGATTTTACCGCCGGAAGACCGCTCCTGAAGGGCGGGGCGGCGGCCTTGGAGCAACTGTCGCGGGCGCGGCGCGACCTCTACGCCGCCTGCGCCCACCACCGTATCCCGGACGGCGACATCGACCATGTTGTCGCCGAAATTTTACGAATTTGGAGAGAGGAACGCCATGAAGCTGCTGATTTTGAACGGCCCGAATCTGAACCTGTTGGGTGAGCGTGAGCCGGAGGTCTACGGCCGCCAAAGCTACGATGAATTATGTAAACTCATCTACGACCACGCCAAGACCCTCGGCTGCGAGGTCGAGATGTTCCAGTCGAACCACGAGGGGATGCTCATCGACGCCATCCAAGCCTCCCGCGCCGGGTACGGCGGCATCGTCATCAACCCCGGCGCGTATGCCCATTACAGCTACGCCATCTACGACGCGCTGCGCTGCGCGCCCGTCCCGGCGGTGGAGGTGCATATCTCCGACATCACCGCCCGCGAGCCGTTCCGCGCCGTCTCCGTCACCGCCCCGGCCTGCGCCCTGAGCATCGTCGGACACGGCCTGAACGGCTACCTTGAGGCGATGGACTACCTCCTTGACCACGGCGTAAAGACCGCGGGCGGCGCAAACGCCTGTCACTGCGGCGGTGCATCGGTATGACGGTGCAGCTCTATCTCATCGGCGACCCGGTGGCGCACAGCCTCTCGCCGCGTCTCCACGAGGCCATGCTCGCCGAGGTCGGGCTGGACGGGCGGTATACCCTCCGCCGCGTGACGGCGGAGACGCTCCCGGCGTTCATGGACGAGGCGAAGCGCGACCATAGCTGCCTCGGCTTCAATGTCACCATGCCGCTCAAGGAGGCCATCGTCCCCTACTTGGACGAGCTGGACGACACCGCCCGCCGCTGCGGCGCGGTGAACACCGTCTGCCTCCGCGCGGGACGTGCCATCGGCCATAACACCGACGGCGCGGGCTTCGTGGACAGCATCACCGCCCACGGCCTTCCGTCCCACGGCAAGACCGTGCTGCTGCTCGGTGCGGGCGGCGCGGCAGAGGCCGTCTGCGCCGCGCTGGCCGATTCGGGTGCAGCGCATATTTTCCTCGCCAATCGCCATACGGAACGTGCCGAGGCCATCGCCCGCCGCCGCGCGGAGACGGTGCAGCCTATCCCCTTTGAAAGCTCCGCGCTTTCCCGCGCCGCCGCGCAAAGTGACCTCATCGTCAACGCGACCTCGCTGGGAATGTCGGGCAAGCCGCCGTTTCCCGACCTCGCGTTTTTGAAAAATGCCCGACGCGACACGCTCGTCTACGACCTCGTCTACCAGCCGCGTGTGACCGAATTTTTGGAGACGGCGGCCAAGCTTGAATTGAGGACGGTCTCCGGTCTCGACCTGCTCGGGTGTCAGGCGGTGCGGTCGTTTGCGCTCTTTACCGCGCATGAAGTGGACATTTCTGACCTATATTCGGTCACAAAAGACATCTTGGAGGGATAAAAATGGACAATATTTACACCAAAAAACCGGAGGAATGCGCCTATTCCTTTACCCAGCACACCGCCTGTGAGTTCTTCCCCTGCCACAAAACGGCGCACCCGGAGGACTTCAACTGCCTGTTCTGCTACTGCCCGCTCTACACGCTCGGCAGTCACTGCGGCGGCAACTTCAAGTACCTCGAAAACGGCGTGAAGGACTGCTCCGCCTGCCTTTTGCCCCATACGCGCGGCAGCTACAGCTACGTCATGTCCAAGTACCCGGAGCTGATGGAGCTGGCCAAAAAGAACCGCTGACAGCGCGCCATCCCCGATTTTTTTATTGACAACCGCCGACGATACCTATATTATAAAGAACAATATACGGGGAGGAGGTCTACTGCATGGAGCGTATCACCAGCCGCAAAAATCCGCTGCTGGAGCATATCCGCCGCTTGGACGGCGGGGCGTACCGCCGCCAGTGCGGCGCGTTTTTGTGCGACAGTCCCAAGCTGGTCGGCGAGGCACTGCACCACGGCGTGGCCGTCACCTGCCTCGTCGTCACCGACGGTGTCCCCCTCCCAAGTGAGATAGGGGAGGACGTGCGCGTCGTCTGCGTCCCTGAGGACGTGATGGCCTCCGTCTCCCCGCAGCGGACGCCGCAGGGGATGCTGGCCGTCTGCGCCCTGCCCGATAGCGCGCCGCCGCCCGCCCTCGCGCCGGGACGCTACATCGTCCTCGACGGCGTGCAGGACCCCGGCAACGTGGGGACGGTGCTGCGCACGGCGGATGCCTTCGGCTGCACCGCCGCGCTGCTGCTCCCCGGCTGCGCCGATCTGTACAGCGTCAAGACGCTCCGCGCCTCGATGGGTGCGGTCTTCCGCCTCCCGGCCTACACGGTGACGGCGGAGGCGCTCGCGTCGCTCCTCTCCGCATCGGGGCTGCCCCTCTACGGTGCGGCACTGCGGGAGGACACGGTGGACGTTCGGTCGCGCGATCTGCGCTGCTGCGCCGTCGCCGTGGGCAGCGAGGGGCGCGGGCTGAGTGAGAGGGTGCTGTCACTCTGCGACGAGACGCTGAAAATCCCGATGAACGACCACTGCGAGTCCCTCAACGCCGCTGCGGCTGCCGCCGTGCTGCTGTGGGAGGGCTATCGCGACGAGGGGAGGGTGTGACATGGCCGCGCTGAAATACTGGGTGTGGCTGGGTACGCTGCCGGGTGTCGGATCGCGCACCAAGCTCCGATTGCTGGAGCATTTTTCCTCGCCGGAGGCGCTGTACTATGCAGACCGTGAAGAGCTGCTGCTCACCGCCGCCGTCGATAAGGTGCAGGCGCAGTGCTTTGAAAATCGCTCGCTCGACCGCGCCGAGGCGGTGCTGGCCGAATGCGCAAGGCTCGGTCAGTTCATCGTCACGCTGGAGGACACGACCTACCCCGCCCGATTGCGGGATATTTTCGACCCGCCGCTGCTGCTCTATGGCAAGGGGTCTATGCCCATCTTCGACGACGAGGTGGCCATCGCCGTGGTCGGCACACGAAGCTGCACCGCCTACGGCATAGACGTCGCTGCCCAGCTCGGCTACGAGCTTTCCAAGCAGGGTGCGCTGCTGCTGTCCGGCATGGCCAAGGGCATCGACACCGCTGCGATGCAGGGTGCGCTCCGCGCCGGAGGCTTCACCGCCGGACTGCTCGGCGGCGGTGTGGACGTCATCTACCCCGCCGAGAACCGCCGTCTCTTCGAGGACGTGGCGGCCACGGGTGTGCTGCTGTCGGAGTACCCGCCCGGCACAGAACCGAAGGCGCGGCACTTTCCCCAGCGCAACCGCATTTTAAGCGGCCTGAGCCTCGCCACCGTGGTGGTGGAAGCCCCGGAGCGCAGCGGTGCGCTCATCACCGCCGGAACGGCCTTGGAGCAGGGGCGGGAGGTCTTTGCCGTCCCCGGCGCGATCAACGCGCCCGGCAGCCGAGGCTGCAACGCATTGATCCGCGACGGCGCGGGGCTTGTCACCGAGGCGTGGGACATTCTCAGCCTGTACGAGCCGCGCTTTCCGCACAAGCTGCGCCGTCTCCGCGCTCCGCTGCCGGAGCTGCCGCGCGGCGCAGGGGAGACGCCGCCGAAGGCCGCCGCGCCTGCCGCGCCCGCCGCGAAGAAAACGGCCTCCGCGCTGCCGACGCTGGACGTTCGACGCGACCACGGCGGTCTGACGGACGATCAGCTCGCGCTGCTGCGGGTGCTGCCGACGGACGAGGCAATGCTCGCCGACGACGCGGCCGCAAAAACAGATATACCCATCCGCCGCGTACTCTCCGCGCTGACCATGCTGGAGATCGACGGCCACATTCGCCGTCAGGGCGCAGGCAGCTTCCTGCGCACGGTGGAGCTCAAGGAGGAATAAAACACACATGGCAGCAACAAAGAAAAATCTGGTCATTGTCGAGTCCCCGGCCAAGGCCAAGACCATCGGGAAATATTTAGGGCCGGACTATATCGTCAAGGCCAGCATGGGACATCTGCGCGACCTGCCCAAGAGCAAGCTCGGCGTGGACGTGGACGGCGATTTTACGCCGGATTACCGCCCCATCAAGGGCAAGGAGGACATCATCAACGACCTCAAGACGACCGCCGGAAAGAGCAAGGCCGTCTTCCTCGCGACCGACCCCGACCGCGAGGGCGAGGCCATCAGCTGGCATTTGCAGCACCTCTTGGAGCTGCCGGACGGCAAGGCGCGGCGCGTGACGTTCAACGAGATTACGAAAAAGGTCGTCACCGAGAGCATTCAGCAGCCGCGCGACATCGACCAAAACCTTGTCGATGCCCAGCAGGCGCGGCGTGTGCTGGACCGTATCGTGGGCTATCAGCTCTCGCCGCTGCTGTGGAAAAAGATACGGCGCGGCCTCTCCGCCGGACGTGTGCAGTCCGTGGCCATCCGTCTGGTGGCGCAGCGGGAGAAGGAGATCGCCGACTTTGTGCCGCAGGAATACTGGACGCTCGACGCCGCGCTGAAGAACAAGGACGGCGCGCCGTTCACCGCGCACTACTACGGCGTGGACGGGAAGAAGTACGAGCCGAAGGACGAGGCGGACACGCAGCGTATCGTCGAGGAGCTGAAAAAGGAGACGTTCACCGTCAAAACCGTCAAGCGCACGGATAAGCAGCGCAGTCCCACGCCGCCGTTTACCACGTCCAGCTTGCAGCAGGAGGCCTCGCGCAAGCTGAACATGACGCCCCGCCGGACGATGGCCATCGCTCAGCAGCTCTACGAGGGTGTGGACATCAGCGGCGAGGGAACGGTCGGCCTTATCACGTATATGCGTACCGACTCGCTGCGTATCTCCGACGAGGCACAGGCGCAGGCAAGGGAGCTGATCACCGCCCGCTACGGTGCGGCCTATTGCCCCGACGTTCCCCGCAAATATAAGACGAAGGCCGGGGCGCAGGACGCGCACGAGGCCATCCGACCCTCCGACCCCGCACTGACGCCGGAGCGCGTCAAGGGCGATCTGACCTCGGAGCAGTACCGCCTCTACCGCCTCATCTGGAGCCGCTTTTTGGCCAGCCAGATGACCAACGCCGTCTACGACAGCATTGCCGTGGAGATTGCCGCCGGGGCGCACGCGCTGCGCTGCTCGGCCAGCAGCCTCAAGTTCTCCGGCTACACCGCCGTGTACGAGGAGAGCCGGGACGACGAGAAGGAGGAAAAGGAGCTGCCCCTGCCGCCGCTGAACGAGGGCGAGACGGTCATACCCACGGACTTTACGCCCGCCCAGCACTTCACCCAGCCGCCCGCGCATTATACCGACGCCACACTTATCCGCACGATGGAGGAAAACGGCATTGGCCGCCCCTCCACCTACGCGCCCACCGTCTCGACCATTTTAGACCGCGAGTACGTCATCAAGGAGGGCAAGTACCTCCGCTTGACACCGCTCGGCGGGGTGGTCAACGACCTGATGTGCCAGCGGTTTCCCGACATCGTGGACGTCACCTTTACCGCCCGCATGGAGCAGAAGCTCGACGACGTGGAGGCGGGCGAGGTCAAGTGGAAGGACTTGATCCGCCAGTTCTACGTGCCGTTCCATCAGAACTTGGAGCAGGTGGAAAAGGACATGGACGGCATTTACCTGAAGGTTCCCGACGAGGTGACGGAGGAGAAGTGCGACCTGTGCGGCCGCAATATGGTCATTAAATCGGGCCGCTTTGGCCGCTTTTTGGCCTGCCCCGGCTACCCGGAGTGCAAGTTTACGAAGCCGCTGGTGGTGGAGATGCCGGGGCGTTGCCCCAAGTGCGGCGGGCGCATTCTCAAAAAGACAAGCCGCAACGGCTATACCTACTACGGCTGCGACAAGTTCCCCGCCTGCGACTTCATGACGTGGGACGTCCCGGTCAAGGACGACTGCCCCGTGTGCGGTCAGACGATGTTCAAGAAGGCGGGACGCGGGTTCAATAAGCCGTTCTGCGCCAACCCCGCGTGCAGCAATTTCTTGCCCGAGGACCAGCGCGGCTACCGCCGCCGCAAGCCTGCGGACGGCGAGGCGGCAGAGAAACCCGCCGAGACGACCCCGACGGAGGAAAAGAAGTCTGCGGCGAAGAAAACGGCGGCCAAAAAGCCCGCCGCGAAGAAGACCGCGGCGGCGAAGAAGCTCGCCGCGCGCAAGACCGCCAAAAAATCGGAGGAAGCATGAACGAGGTGACAGTGATCGGCGCGGGACTGGCCGGGTCGGAGTGCGCTTGGCAGCTCGCGCGGCGCGGCATTCCCGTGATACTGCGCGAGATGAAGCCGGAGAAGACCACAAGCGCCCATACCACGCCCTATTTCGCGGAGCTGTGCTGCTCCAATTCCCTGCGCGGCGCGGGGCTTGAGAACGCCGTGGGGCTGCTCAAGGAGGAGCTTCGGCGGCTGGACAGCCTCATCCTCCGCTGCGCCGACGCGACCGCCGTCCCGGCGGGCGGCGCACTGGCCGTGGACAGAGAGGGCTTTGCCCGGATGGTCACGGAGGCGGTGTTGGCCGAGCCGAAGATTACCGTCGTCCCCGGCGAGGTCACGGAGATCCCGGAGGGTGACGTGGTCATCGCCTCCGGGCCTCTGACCTCACAGCCGCTGGCCGATGCAATTTTAGAGAAGCTGGGCGGCGGGAGAACGCTGAATTTCTTCGACGCCGCCGCGCCGCTCGTCGCCTATGAGAGCGTGGACATGGACAGCGCGTACTTCGCCTCGCGCTACGATAAGGGGACGCCGGACTACATCAACTGCCCGCTTTCCAAGGACGAGTATCTCACGTTTTGGCGCGAGCTGACGCAGGCGCAGGAGGCGGAGGTTCACGGCTTCGAGGATAAGAACGTTTTCGAGGGCTGTATGCCCGTGGAGGTTATGGCGCGGCGCGGCGAGGACACGCTGCGCTTCGGCCCGCTCAAGCCGCGCGGCCTCATCGACCCGAAGACCGGGCGGGAGCCTTACGCCGTGGTGCAGCTTCGGCGCGACAACGCGGAGGGGACGATCTACAATTTGGTGGGCTTTCAGACGCACCTGAAATGGGGAGAGCAGAAGCGGGTTTTCTCGCTTATCCCCGCGCTGCGCGAGGCTGCGTATCTGCGCTACGGTGTCATGCACCGCAACACCTATCTCGATTCGCCGCGCCTGCTCGACCGCTACTACCGCCTCAAAAGCGAGGCGCGTATCGCCTTCGCCGGGCAGATGACCGGGGTGGAGGGGTACGTGGAGTCCTGCGCGAGCGGTTTTCTCGTCGGCGTGGAGCTGGCGCGGCGGCTCAAGGGGCAGATGCCCATTGATTTCCCGCGCGAGACGGCCATCGGTGCGCTGGGGTTGTATATCAGCGACCCAAGCGTGGCAGACTTCCAGCCGATGAACATCAACTTCGGCATTATCCCGCCCCTTGACCACCGCGTCAGGGGCAAGCGAAACAAGAACGCGGAGCTGAGCCAACGCTCGCTCGACATCATCGAACAGTGCAAGGAGGAGGTGCTTTCTCTGTGAAGATCATCATCGACGCGATGGGCGGCGACAACGCGCCGCTCGAGATCGTCAAGGGCGCACTCTCCGCCCATGCCCGCTTCGGCTGTGACATCACCCTCACCGGGGACGAAAACGCCATCCGCGCGGCGGCCGCGCAGTGCGGCGCGGCGACGCTGCCGCAGGGCGTGACGATCCATCCTGCGAGTGAGACGGTGGAGATGTGCGACGACCCGGCGACCGTCTTTCGCCGCAAGAAGGATAGCTCGATGGGCGTTGCATTGACGCTGCTGCGCGACGGCGCGGGAGATGCAGTCGTCTCCGCCGGCTCGACGGGTGCGCTGCTCACGGGCGCGACGCTCATCACCAAGCGCATCCACGGCATTCGCCGCGCCGCGATGGCGCCCGTCATCCCCACCACGACGGGCAGCGCCGTTCTCATCGACTGCGGCGCGAACGCCGAGTGTACGCCGGAATATCTCGTACAGTTCGCCTATCTGGGCAATTTCTACGCCAAGCGCGTGCTGGGTGTGGAGACGCCGCACGTGGGGCTTTTGAACATCGGCGCGGAGGACAGCAAGGGGACGGAGCTGCAAAAGGCCACCCTCGCGCGGCTGCGCCGGGCGGACGCGGCGGGCGACCTGCACTTTATCGGCAACATCGAGGCCAAGGATGCCATCAAGGGCGGCTGTGACGTCATCGTGACGGACGGCTTTTCCGGCAACGTCATGCTCAAGTCCATCGAGGGCGTGGGGTCGTTCGCCGGGAGCGCGCTCAAGGGGATGTTCAAGAAGAATGTCCTGACGAAGCTCGCCGCGCTGCTTGTGCTGCCGGGGCTGAACGAGTTCAAGGCGCGTCTCGACCCCAACAAGGTCGGCGGCACGGCGTTTATCGGCATCTCCAAGCCCGTCATCAAGGCGCACGGCGGCTCGAACGCCGAGGCCATCGAAAACGCCGTGGGACAGGCCATTGGGGTGGCGCGAAGCGGGATCATCGACGACATTACCGACAGCGTGGAGAAAATTCGGACGCTCTCCGAATAAAAAAGCGGAAAAAGGTATTGACACTGCCGAGGGTTTGCCGTATTATTTTCGAAGATAAAAGAGAAGGAGGAATACCCCGTGACAGTGGAGGAGATCTTCAAAACGATGCAGGATCTGATCGCTGAACAGTTCGCCATCGATACTGATGAGGTCAGCATGGACAGCTCGTTTGTAGACGACCTTGGCGCAGACTCCGTGGATTTGGTCGAGTTGGTCATGGCGATGGAAGAGGAATTCGACGTCGGCGAGATCGACGAGGAGGATCTGGCCGGTCTGAAGACCGTCGGTGACTGCGTCCGCTACCTCAGCAGCAAGTTGGGCTGAGATATATACGACACGAAAAATACGACCCCGGAGGGTCGTATTTTTTCAAAGGAGACATACGCATGAAAACACTGGAAGAAAAGCTGGGCTACACGTTCCACGACCCGGAGCTGCTGCGCGCCGCGCTCTACCACAGCTCCTACGCCAACGAGCATCGCGGCGCACATATCGCCAGCAATGAGCGGCTGGAATTTTTGGGCGACGCCGTGCTGGGCTTCGTCACGGCAGAGCATCTCTATAAGACGCACCCCGAGCTGCCCGAGGGCGACCTGACGCGGCTGCGTGCCGCGCTGGTGTGCGAGGAGAGTCTGCACGAGGTGGCGCAGTCCCTCGCACTGGGTGACTGCCTCTGCCTCGGGCGAGGAGAGGAGCAGGGCGGCGGACGGCGCAGACCGTCCATTTTGGCCGACGCGACGGAGTCCGTCTTCGCCGCCGTCTACCTCGACGGCGGCATGGAGGCCGCCCGCGAGATCATCCACCGCGTCCTGCTCGACAAGGAGCGCGAGGAGGTGGTGGAGGAACGCCGCCGCGACTATAAAACGGAGCTTCAGGAGCTGGTGCAGCGCAAGAACGGTCAGCTGCTGCGCTACGAGCTCGTTGGCGCGTCCGGCCCCGACCACGCCAAGCGCTTCACGTTCTGCGTGACGCTCAACGGTGTCGCCATCGGCGAGGGCGAGGGGCGCAGCAAAAAGGAGGCGGAGCAGTCCGCCGCCTGCGCCGCGCTGGCGCAGATGAACAAGGCGTAAGACGGTGAGCGCAGGGAGGTGATTGACATGACATTCGGATTTATCGGAACGGGCAGCATGGGCGGCGCGCTGGCCAAGGCCGCGGCCAAGGCCATCGACCCCGCGCAGGTGCGGCTGTGCAACCGCACGATGGCCAAGGCGGAGGTACTGGCCAAGGCGCTGGGCGCAAAGACCGCTGCGGCGGAGGAGATCGCCGCGCAGTGCGACTACGTGTTCCTCGGCGTGAAGCCCGCCCAAATTGCGCCGCTGCTTGCGCAGCTCAAGCCGTGTTTGGCCGGGCGTGAGACCCCCGCGGTCGTCGTCTCGATGGCGGCGGGCGTGACGCTCCGCGCCTTGCAGGAGGTGGTCTTTGACGGTTGTCCCATCGTCCGCATCATGCCCAACACCGCCTGCGCCGTGGGCGCGGGGCTGACGCTCTACGACACGAACGACGCGGTGACGGAGCCACAGCTTCAGGGACTGCTGGCAGGGCTTGCCGCCTCCGGGCGGCTGGAGAAGCTGCCGGAGAGCCTCATCGACGCGGGCAGCGCCGTGGCGGGCTGCGGCGGCGCGTTCGCCTGTTTATTCATGGAAGCCCTCGCGGACGGCGCGGTGAGCTGCGGCCTGCCGCGCGACAAGGCCAACATCTACGCCGCGCAAATGCTGCTCGGCGCGGCGAAGCTCGCCTTGGAGAGCGGCCAGCCCTTCGGCGCGATGAAGGATGCCGTCTGCTCCCCCGGCGGCACGACCATCGCCGGGGTGCGCGCCTTGGAGGAGGGCGGCCTCCGCGCCGCCGCCATGAACGCCGTCATCGCCGCTTACGAAAAAACGCTGGCGTTGAGGAAATAGGCGTGCCAATGACAATTTTTTCGACAGTCTCGGCGGGAGGGGTGCTGCCCCTCCCGCCGCATTTCGTATCGCACCATCGTAGGGGACGGTGTCCTCGACATCCCGCACCCCGCGCCGCCAATGACCGTTCGTAGGGCGTGGTGCCCTCACCCCGCCGTCCACCGCGAAGCGGTGTTATTACCCCGCCCGGTAATAGGCCACCGATGCTTCGGGGGTGATTCCCTTGTGCGCGAGCAGCTCGGCGACGGTGACGAAGACGTAGCCCTGCGCTTGGAGGTGTTCCACGGCGCGGAGGGCGGCCTCCACGGTGTTGAGATAGCGGTCGTGCAGCAGGACGATGTCGCCGTCGCCGATGGAGCGGTAGAGGACGTCGAGGATCTTCTCGCAGTCCTTCGTGCGCCAGTCCTCGGTGTCCACAGACCAGTAGATGAGCGGGACGGTGAGGGAGCGCGCCTCGTCCTCAGTCAAGAGACCGTAGGGCGGGCGCACCCAGTAGTCGCCCTCGCCCAGCAGCGCACGCAGCAGCGCGTCGTTCTTTTCAAGGTCGGCCATCGCCTGTGCGCTCGTGAGCTGGTTGAGCGCGGGGTGGTCGTAGGAGTGGTTGCCCACCTGATGCCCCTCGTCCGCGATACGCCGCACCAGCTCCGGGTCCTTCACGACCTGACAGCCGACCACGAAGAAGGTGGCGCTCGCGCCCAGCTCACGCAGGCCGTCCAAAAGCTGCGGCGTGCAGCGCGGAGAGGGGCCGTCGTCAAAGGTGAGCGCGACGTATTTGGTATGTTCCGCGTCCGCATTTTTGCCCGCCGTCGGGGAGACGGCAGATGGAGCGGCACAGGCGGGGAGCAGCGCAAGCAACAGCAGCAGCGCGAGCGAACGTTTCATCACATCACCGATGGAGTATATGCGCCGCGGCGGGGGATATGACGGCGGTGCGGCGTTTACAGACCCAGTCCCTCGACCCAGCGCTGCACGTCAGCGGCGGACGCGCCGGAGGAGAAGCGGTGTCCCTCCTGCCAGTCACCGCTGCCCGCCATCTCGGACAGCAGCGTGCCGCTTTCACCCATGCCGGAGGAGGCGGAGGTGGCGAACGGGATAACGGTCTTGCCCGTGAAGTCGTTACCCTTGACGAAGTTGTCCACGGGCCACGCGGCGATGCCCCACCAGATCGGATAGCCGATGAAGACGGTGTCGTAATCCGCCCAATCCACCACGACGGCGGAGGTCAGCGGCACGTCGCGCAGCGTCTCGTCGTCATGCTCGCGGCTGACGCGGCTGTTCAGATTCGTCCAATCCAAATCGTCATCGGTATACGCCTCGGTCGGGACGATCTCGAAGAGGTCGGCGTTCGCGGCGGCGGCAATGGTCTCAGCCACGCGCGCCGTGCTGCCGCTGGCGGAGTAGTAGACGACCAGCGTCTTGCCGCTCTCCGGGGCTTCCTCTGCGGCGGTGTCGGCTGCGGTATCGCTGTCCTCCGGGGGTTCAATGGGTGCAGCGGTGGGCGTCTGTGCGGTGCTGCCCGTGCCGTTTGATGTGACGCTTACGGTGCTGTTTGCCGCGCTGCCGCAGGCGGTGAGGGTGAACCCCATGGCGAGGCTCAAAAAGAATGCGGTGATGATTTTCATAAAAACCGTCCTTTCCTGTGATCCGTTACTTCAATTTCGCGTAGTCTTCGTTGCTGACCGCTTCACACCACTGACAGTGGTCGTTCTCGCCGGGGACGGCCACCGCCAAATGGGAAAACCAGCTGTCCGCCGCCGCGCCGTGCCAGTGCTTCACACCGGGCGCGATATGGACGACGTCGCCCGGGTGCAGTTCCCGCGCCGCCTCGCCCCACGCCTGATACCAGCCGCGCCCGGCAAGGCAGATGAGAATTTGCCCACCGCCCTTGTCGGCTTCGTGGATGTGCCAGTTGTTGCGGCAGCCCGGCTCGAAGGTTACGTTGAAGATGCTGACCTGCTCGGTCGAGAGCGGCGCGAGGTAGCTTTGACCGACGAAATACTGCGCGTAGCCGTCGTTGGATGCGCCGATGGGGAACGCCATGCGGCTTTGATGTGTCTGCTTGTCGAGATGTTTCATGACCAAGACTTCCTTTCTTTACTGCTGTCGTGCTGCGTTTTGCGTTCCTCGACCATGTGGGCGAACCACTCGACCATCGCGGGGTCGGTATGGGAGAAGAACGCGCTCGTTCTCGTGTCCAAGGCGGCGATTTTCGCCATATCCGCCTCGGAGAGCGTGAAGTCAAACACGTTCAGGTTTTCCCGCATCCGCTCGATGTGGGTGGACTTGGGGATGACGACCACGCCGCGCTGCAAATGCCAGCGCAAAATGACCTGCGCGGCGGTTTTGCCGTATTGTTGACCGATGGCCGTGAGGGTTGGATTCCGGAACATATCGCCGCGCCCCTCGCCAAACGGCGCCCACGCCTCGTGCCGCACGCCGTACTTGTCCATCCACCGCCTCGCCTCAATTTGCTGCTGGAGCGGGTGCGTTTCCACCTGATTGACCATCGGCTTGAGACGCGCAAACGAGCAGAGGTCCACCAGCCGGTCGGGGTAGAAGTTGGATACGCCGATGGCACGGAGCTTCCCGGCCTCGTACAGCTCCTCCAAGGCACGCCACGCACCGTAGTAATCGGCAAACGGCTGGTGCAGCAGGCACAGGTCGAGGTAGTCGGTGCGCAGCTTGCGCATAGACTCCAGCACGGAAGCCTTCGCCTCTTCATAGCCGTAATGCTCGACCCAGACCTTGGTGGTCAGGAAGATGTCCTCACGCTTGAGACCGGAGGCCTCAATGGCCGCGCCGACCTGCGCTTCATTGAAATAGCTCTGCGCCGTGTCGATGGCGCGGTAGCCGACCTTCAGCGCGTCCGAGACGCACTGCTCACATTCGTCCTGCGTCACCTGATATACGCCGTAGCCGAGCTGCGGCATTTTGACGCCGTTGGACAGTGTCACATAGTCCATAAAAAACTCCTTTCTTCTTGCCGCCCGGTGCTTGCATACGCGGCGCGGCTATGGTATGATGTGGTGGTTAGGTTCGGTTGTTACTGCCGATTATAATTTCCGGTTGTAACTATCGGTCAAGCGGTTTTTCGTGAACTTTTTGTGAACAGTGAGGTTTTGCAATGGTCTACACCATGATGCAGGTCTGCAAGGAGACGAATATGACGTATCAGGCGTTGAAGTTTTACTGCAACGAGGGGCTTGTGCCGAATGTCAAGCGGGACAAGAACAACCGCCGCGTCTTTGACGAGCGGGATGTCGCGTGGCTCAAGAGTTTGACGTGCCTGAAAAAATGCGGCCTGAGCATTCAGGAGATGAAGGAATACCTCGACCTCTGCCTGCAAGGGGCGGCGAGCATCCCGCAGCGCAAGGTCATGCTCGCACAGAAGCAGGACGCGCTCCGTGAGACGCTGCGGCAGGTGCAGGAGAGCATTGACTACATCGACTGGAAGCAGGGCTTTTACGACGATGTTCTCTCCGGCAAGCGTCCGTATGAGAGCAACCTGATTCCGAGGGAGTAGGGGAGAGGGCATAAAAAGAGAACGGCGAGGCCGTTCTCTTTTTTGCGTTTTTGTGCGTTATTTTTCGTTTTCCTGCTTGCTGCGTTCGCCTTACGCCTCGTCGGTGGGCGTGTCGTCGCTCGGCTCGGTCTCGGGGGTGTCGGTATCGGCCTCGGCGTCGAACTCGACCTCGGCTTCCGCCTCGGTCGTCGTCTCGTCTGCCTCGGAATCATCCCCGATGTCGGGGACAAGCTCCTCGGCGAGCTTGCGGTAGGCGGACAGACCCGCGCCGGCGGGGATGAGCTTGCCGATGATGACGTTCTCCTTCAAGCCCACCAGGTGATCGACCTTGCCCTTGATGGCGGCCTCGGTCAGCACCTTGGTCGTCTCTTGGAAGGAGGCGGCGGAGAGGAAGGAGTCCGTGGCGAGCGAAGCCTTGGTGATACCCATCAAAAGCTGGGTGTAGGTGGCCTCCTGCAAGTCCTCGCCGTCCTCGCGCCTCTCGCCGTTGGCGATACGAGCGCGGACAGCGGCGTTGGCGTCCTCGACCTCCATCACGTCGGCCATCGCGCCGGAGAGCAGACCCACGGCGTCGTTGGCATCCTCCACGCGCACCTTGCGCATCATCTGACGGACGATGACCTCGATGTGCTTGTCGTTGATGTCCACGCCCTGCTGGCGGTAGACCTTCAGCACCTCTTGGATGAGGTAGTTATGCACCGCGGAGGCACCGCGAATGCGCAGCACGTCGTGCGGGTTCAGCGCACCGTCCTGCAGCTGGCGGCCCTTTTCGATGACCTCGCCGTCCTGCACCAAAAGTCCGGTGTGGGGGATGGCGTAGGTGCGGGTATCGCCGTCGTCGGCGGTGACGATGATGTTCAGCAGACTGCCCTTGGCGGCCTCCTCAAAGCGCACCTTGCCGCCGATCTCGGAGATGGTGGCCATCTTCTTGGGCTTGCGCGCCTCGAACAGTTCCTCGACACGGGGAAGACCCTGCGTAATGTCGCCGCCGGCCACGCCGCCCGTGTGGAACGTGCGCATGGTGAGCTGCGTACCGGGTTCGCCGATGGACTGCGCGGCGATGATGCCCACGGCCTCGCCCGGTCCGACCGGGTTGGAGGTGGCGAGGTTCATGCCGTAGCAGCGGGCGCACACGCCGGAGTGGGCGCGGCAGGTCAGCACCGTGCGAATTTCAACGGAGTGGATGTCGAACTTCTCCAGAAGCTCTGCGTCGGAGGAATCCATCATGCGATCCTTGGGAATCAGCACCTCGCCCGTCTGCGGGTTCAGCACGTCGTGGACGGGGAAGCGGCCGCGGATACGCTCGGAGAACTTCTCGATGACCTGTCCGCCCTCGCTGATCTCGGAGACGACGATGCCCTTCTGCACGCCGCAGTCGGCCTCGCGGATGATGACGTCCTGACACACATCGACCATGCGGCGCGTCAGGTAGCCGGAGTCGGCGGTTCGCAGTGCCGTATCGGCCAAGCCCTTACGCGCACCACGGCTGGAGGTGAAGTATTCCAGCACGGAAAGTCCCTCGCGGAAGTTGGCCTTGATGGGGATCTCGATGGTCTTACCGGCGGTGTTGGCCATCAGGCCGCGCATACCGGTGAGCTGACGGATCTGCTTCATCGAGCCACGCGCGCCGGAGTCTGCCATCATGAAGATGGGGTTGTACTTGTTCATGTTGGCGGTCAGCGCGTCGGTCACGTCGGCGGTGGTCTTCTCCCACTCGCGCACGACCAGCTTATAGCGCTCCTCGTTGGTGATGAAGCCCATGTTGTACTGGTCTTCGATGTCCACCACGCGGCGCTCCGTCTCGGAGATCAGCTCGTACTTCGCCTTGGGGACGGTCATGTCGGCGATGGAGATGGTGATTGAGCCGCGCGTGGAGTACTTGTACCCGGTGGCCTTGATGCTGTCCAGCACCTCGGCGGCCACGGTGAAGCCGTGCTGCTTGATGGTGCGGTCCACGATCTTGCCCAGCAGCTTCTTGCCGCACGTCTCGGTGATCTCGTAGTCGAAGAACTTGTCAGTCGGGTTGCCGTTGTCGTCATAGCGCTGCACGAAGCCCAAGTTTTGGGGGATGTTGCGGTTGAAGATGATACGGCCTGCGGTGGCGCGTACCACGCGCTGCACCTTTTCACCGCCCAGCTCCTTCGTCACGCGCACCCAAATGGGCTGGTGAATGCCGATGACGTGTTCGTTGTAGGCCATGAGCGCCTCGTCCTCGTCGCGGTAGATGTTGAGGCGGACGCTGGCCTTTTCCTCGTCGGTCAGCTCGTCATAGGTCTTCCCGGCCAGCGCGAAGTCTATGCCCTCCGGCCAGAACTCGTCGTTGTCCATCTGACTGACGCCGTTTTCAAAGCGCTCGAACGTCAGGTAGTAGGAGCCCAGCACCATGTCCTGCGTCGGCACGGTGACGGGGCCGCCGTCCTGCGGGCGCAGGAGGTTGTTGGCAGAGAGCATCAGCAGCCGCGCCTCGGCCTGCGCCTCGGCGGAGAGGGGAACGTGGATGGCCATCTGGTCGCCGTCGAAGTCGGCGTTGAAGGCCGTACAGTTCAGGGGGTGAAGCTTCAGCGCGCGGCCGTCCACCAGCACAGGCTCAAACGCCTGAATGCCGAGACGGTGCAGCGTCGGCGCACGGTTGAGCATGACGGGGTGGTCCTTGATGATCTCGTCGAGCGCGTCCCACACCTCGGTGCGGCCCTTATCGACCATCTTCTTGGCGGATTTGATGTTGTTGGCGCTGCCGTCCTCGACGAGCTTTTTCATGATGAACGGGCGGAACAGCTCCACGGCCATCTCCTTGGGGACGCCGCACTGGTAGATCTTCAGCTCGGGGCCGACGACGATCACGCTGCGCCCGGAGTAGTCCACGCGCTTGCCCAGCAGGTTCTGACGGAAGCGTCCCTGCTTGCCCTTGAGCATATCGCTCAGCGACTTGAGGGCGCGGTTGTTCGCACCGGTGACGGGGCGGCCGCGGCGGCCGTTGTCGATGAGCGCGTCCACTGCCTCCTGCAGCATACGCTTTTCGTTGCGCACGATGATGTCCGGCGCGTTCAGCTCCATGAGCCGCTTGAGACGGTTGTTGCGGTTGAGAACGCGGCGGTAGAGGTCGTTGAGGTCGGAGGTTGCAAAGCGTCCGCCGTCGAGCTGCACCATCGGGCGAATTTCCGGCGGCAGGACGGGCAGCACGTCGATGACCATCCACTCAGGCTTGTTGCCGCTGAGACGGAAGGCATCCACCACCTCCAGCCGCTTGACCACGCGGGCCTTCTTCTGCCCGGAGGTGGATTTCAGCTCCGCGTGGAGCTGGTCGGAGAGTTCGTCCAAGTCGATTTGGGAGAGCAGCTCCTTGACGGCCTCTGCGCCCATACCGGCGCGGAAATCGTCCTCATACTTCTCCCGCATATCGCGGTATTCTTTTTCGGAGAGGATTTGGTTTTTCGTCAGCGGCGTCTCACCGGGGTCGGTGACGATATAGGCCGCGAAGTACAGCACCTTCTCCAAAATGCGCGGGCTGATGTCCAGCAGCAGACCCATGCGGGAGGGGATGCCCTTGAAGTACCAGATGTGGCTGACGGGCGTGGCCAGCTCGATGTGACCCATACGCTCACGGCGCACCTTGGCGCGCGTGACCTCCACGCCGCAGCGGTCGCAGATCTTGCCCTTATAGCGAATTTTCTTATACTTTCCGCAGTGGCACTCCCAGTCCTTCGTCGGCCCGAAAATGCGCTCGCAGAAGAGACCGTCGCGCTCCGGCTTGAGCGTGCGGTAGTTGATGGTCTCCGGCTTTTTCACCTCGCCGTAGGACCACTCGCGGATCATGTCCGGAGAAGCGATGCCGATCTTGATGGCGTCAAACGTTGCGTAACTCATGTTTCTGCTCCTCCTTCAGCTTAAAACTCATCGTCCATGTCGCCGTCGTAGGAAGCGTCCACTTCCTCGTCGGCCACATAGTCGAAGCCCGCGTCGGCCAGCTCGTCCTCGTCGGCGTAGCGGTTTTCTCTTTCGCTGTCCGCGTCCATGCGGGCAAGGTTGAAGGTGTCGAGGGCGTCCTCGTCCTCCTTCAGCTCGATTTGGTTGCCGTCGGCATCCAGCACCTGAATGTCGAGGCACAGGGATTGCAGCTCCTTGACCAGCACCTTGAACGACTCCGGCACGCCGGGCGTGGGGACGTTGTGCCCCTTGACGATGGACTCATACGTGCGGACACGGCCTGTCACGTCGTCGGACTTGACGGTCAGAATTTCTTGCAGGGTGTAGCTCGCGCCGTAAGCCTCGAGCGCCCAAACCTCCATCTCGCCGAAGCGCTGGCCGCCGAACTGCGCCTTGCCGCCGAGCGGCTGCTGCGTGACGAGGGAGTAGGGGCCGGTGGAGCGGGCGTGGATCTTATCGTCCACGAGGTGGTGCAGCTTGAGGAAGTAGACGTAGCCGACCGTGACCTTGTTGTCAAAGCGCTCGCCCGTGCGTCCGTCGTAGAGCCAGCTCTTGCCCTCCGGGTCAAGCCCGGCGAGCTTCAGCGCCTCGTCGATGTCCTTGTCGGTCGCGCCGTCGAAAATCGGCGTGGCGACCTTCCAGCCCAGCGTCTTGGCCGCGTAGCCCAGATGCACCTCCAGCACCTGACCGATGTTCATACGGGAGGGGACGCCCAGCGGGTTGAGTACGATGTCCAGCGGCGTACCGTCGGGCAGGAACGGCATATCCTCCTGCGGCAGCACGCGGGAGACAACGCCCTTGTTGCCGTGGCGGCCTGCCATCTTGTCGCCCACCTGAATCTTACGGCGCTGGGCGATATAGACGCGCACGACCTCGTTCACGCCCGGCCCAAGCTCGTCGCCGTTCTCGCGGGTGAAGACCTTAGCATCGACGACGATGCCGCTCTCGCCGTGGGGAACCTTCAGAGAGGTGTCGCGCACCTCGCGGGCCTTTTCGCCGAAGATGGCGCGCAGGAGGCGCTCCTCGGCGGTCAGGTCGGTCTCGCCCTTGGGCGTGACCTTGCCGACGAGAATATCCCCGGCGTGAACCTCCGCACCGATGCGGATGATACCGCGCTCGTCCAGATCCTTGAGCGCGTCCTCGCCGACGTTGGAGATGTCGCGGGTGATTTCCTCCGGCCCTAACTTCGTGTCGCGGGCGTCGATCTCGTATTCTTCAATATGGATAGAGGTGTAGACGTCCTCCTTCACCAGCCGCTCGTTGAGCAGCACGGCGTCCTCGTAGTTGTAGCCCTCCCACGTCATGAAGCCGACGAGGATGTTGCGGCCCAGCGCGATCTCGCCCTGATCGGTGGCAGGGCCGTCGGCCAGCACGGTGGGATCGTCGCCGCCGTGAACGCGCTCGCCCACGGAGACGATGGGCCGCTGGTTGATGCACGTGCCGTGGTTGGAGCGCAGGAACTTGATGAGCTTATAGTCCTTCGTTTCGCCGCTGTCGTAATTGACGGAGACGTTGGTGGCGTCCACACGGGCCACGACACCGTCGCCCTCGGCCAGCACGGCCACCTCGGAGTCGAGGCAGATCTTATGCTCCATGCCCGTACCCACGATGGGCGCCTCCGGCCGCAGCAGCGGCACGGCCTGACGCTGCATATTCGCGCCCATCAGTGCGCGGTTTGCGTCGTCGTTGGGCAGGAACGGGATCATTGCGGTCGCGATGGAGACCATCATGCGCGGGGAGATGTCGATATAGTCCACGTTCTCGCGGGGGACCTCCACGATCTCGTCGCGGTGGCGGCAGGTGATACGCTCGTTGGTCAGGCAGCCGTTTGCGTCGGTCGGCTCGGCGGCCTGCCCCACGACGTACTGATCCTCCACGTCGGCGGTCATGTAGGTGATGTCATTGGAGACCTTGCCCGTGGCGTGATCCACGGCGCGGAACGGCGCTTCAATGAAGCCGTACTCGTTGACGCGGGCGTAGGTGGCCAAGTAGGAAATCAGGCCGATGTTCGGGCCTTCCGGCGTCTCGATGGGACACATACGGCCGTAGTGGCTGTAATGCACGTCGCGCACCTCCATGTTGGCGCGCTCGCGGCTCAGACCGCCGGGACCAAGCGCGGACAGACGACGCTTGTGCGTCAGCTCCGCCAGCGGGTTCGTCTGATCCATGAACTGACTGAGCGGGCTTGAGCCGAAGAACTCCTTGATGGCGGCGGTCACGGGACGGATGTTGATGAGGCTCTGCGGCGTCACGATGTCGAGGTCCTGAATGGTCATGCGCTCGCGGATGACGCGCTCCATGCGGGAAAAGCCGATACGGAACTGGTTTTGCAGCAGCTCGCCCACGCAGCGCAGGCGGCGGTTGCCGAGATGGTCAATATCGTCCTTGCCCACGAGGCCGTGCGCGAGGGCGTTCATATAGTTGATGGAGGCGAAGATGTCGTCCACGATGATGTGCTTGGGGACAAGGTCGTCGGCGTGGAGGCGGCACTGCATGATCAGCTCGTCGCCGCTGTACTTGCCCAGAAGCTCCTGCAGCACGTCGAAGCGCACGCGCTCCTTGATGCCGCACTTCTCCTTGGGGTCGAAGTCCACGTAGTGCGCCATGTCGCACATTTTGTTGCTGAACACGCGCAGTGACTCGCCGGAGTCGAGCGTCAGCGCGATCTCGTACACGCCGACCGTGTCGAGCAGCGTGCAGTCGTCCCCGGTCAGGACGTGACCCTCTTCAAAGAGCAGCTCGCCGGTGGCGGGGTCGGCCACGGGTGCGGCCAAGACCTGACCCTTGGCTCTGATCCAAAACGTCAGCTTCTTGTTGAACTTATAGCGGCCGACGGTACTCAAGTCGTAGCGGCGCGGGTCGAAGAACAACCCCTGTAGCAGCGTCTCGGCGGAGTCCACCGTGGGCGGCTCGCCGGGGCGGAGCTTGCGGTAGATTTCCAGCAGCGCTTCCTCGTAGGTCTTGCAGGAGTCCTTCTCCAGCGTGGCGACGATACGGCGGTCGTCGCCGAAGCGCTCCAAAATTTCGCTGTCGGTCTTCAGACCCAGCGCACGGATGAGGCAGGTGATGGGCAGCTTGCGGTTCTTGTCGATACGAACCCAAAACACCTCGCTCGAGTCCGTCTCGTATTCCAGCCACGCGCCGCGGTAGGGGATGACGGTGCTGGTCAGGATCGGCAGGTCGGTCTTGAGGTCGATCTCCTTGCCGTAGTAGATGCCGGGGGAGCGGACGATCTGGCTGACGACCACGCGCTCCGCGCCGTTGATGACGAACGTGCCGCCGTGGGTCATCAGGGGGAAATCGCCCATGAAGATCTCCTGCTCCTTGATCTCGTCCGTCTCCTTGTTGTGCAGACGCACCCGCACCTTCATCGGGGCGGCATACGTGGCGTCGCGCGCCTTGCACTCCTCCACGTCGTACTTGGGCTTCTCGTCCATGCTGTAATCAATAAAGCTCAGCTCCAGATTGCCGGCATAGTCCACGATGGAGGCCACGTCCGCGAACACCTCACGAAGACCCACGTCCAAAAACCACTTGTAGGACTTCTTCTGAATCTCCAGCAGGTTGGGCATCGCCATGACTTCCTCGTGGCGGGCAAAGTTTTTGCGCAGGGTCTTGCCGTAGTATTTGTCTTTCGCCATCTCAACACTCACGCCTTTCTGATTGTTCTTGCCGGGGGCAGACCGCAGCGACACGCCCGGGCTTGTTGCAAGTTTTCAAGCCTCTCCCCTTGTGTTTTCGCCGCGGCGATGGTATACTGTGGTCAGATGGTATAAGGGGAAATGTTTACATCCTCCCAAGATAAGCAATTCATTATATCAAAGTTAAACCGCCCTGTCAAGGGCGGTTTTTGAAATTTATGGGTATTTTTCACACCTGCCGTATCTGCGATAAACGCCCGTAGGGGGCGTCGAGGACGCCGCCCCCTACGGATGGCTCACCGATAGTGCCTGCGTGGGAAAGGCAAATAATTCCCTCGAAAAACGACAGCAGCCCTCCGGGTCGATCCGCGGAGGGCTGCTGTCGTTTTCTTACGTTGTGGCCTCGTGGAAGAGGGAGTTGACGCGCTGCATCTGCTTTTCCGATTCCTCGATGTCTCCGCTGATGACGGCTTCGGCCAACGCCGCGTGCGCCTCGAACGAGAGCTGGTTGATATGCAGCATCTTCTCCGGCGGGAAGCCCATCGCCAGCTTCCAGAAGTAGGTGACGATGATCTCTGTGATGGCGCTGTTCACGGCGGTGACCATCGCGTTGTGGCTGGCGGCGGCCAAAATGCTGTGGTATTCCGCGTCCACGCGGTGCAGTGTCTCCGGGTCGTTCACGCTCGCGCCGTACTGCACGATGTTCTCCCGCAGCGCGGCAATGTCCGCCTCCGTGCGGTTTCGCGCGGCGAGGCGGGCGCAGCCCATGTCGTTGATGATGCGGTAGTCCTTCAGCTCCTGAATGCTGAAGATGCCGCTGCTGACCGAGTCCTTCAGGTTTCGTTCCAGCCCGGAGACGGACAGCCCCTGCACAATCGAGCCGCCTGCACTGCCGATGTCGATACGTATCAGGCCGTTTTGCTGCAACATACGCAGTGCCTCGCGGACACTGGGACGGCTCCGCTGGAACTGCTCCGCCAGCACACGCTCGGGCGGCAGTCTGTCCCCGGCGCCCAGCTCTCCCTGCACGATCTTGTCGTAGATCTGCTCGTAGATCACCTCGCAGGCGCGCTTGGTCTTGGCCGGAAGAAACGCCGCTTTTTCGTTTGATGAAATTTTACTCACCCCATTTAACACAAACTGTGGCTTGCTCTTGGTAACAGTATAAAATGGATTTACCATTATGTCAAGAAATTTTACGGCATATTTACGAAAGAAATTTCCCTTTCTTGCGCATGATTTGCCAAATTTCGACCATGGGCGGAGAAGTCGTACGGACAGGCGAACAGCAGACGGAATACCTATATAAATACAGCGTGGGCAAACTGCACAAAATATACCTATAAAAATTGTGCGGTATTACAGTATTGACAACTCGACCGTTATCTATTACCATAAGCATAACGATTTAATTGGTAATACCTATTGATTGGGCAACGCGATTGACCAAAAACAGGGGAGAGAGGCACACATGAACCTGAGCAATGTTTCTTTTGACGGCAAGGTCGGCATTATCACGGGCGGCGCACAGGGCATCGGCAGGGCCATCGCCGCGCAGTTCGTAAAGATGGGCGGCCGTGCCGTGATCGTGGACATCAACCCCGTGACGGGGGAGGAGACGTGCCGCGAGCTGGGCAACGCCGTGTTCTACAAGCTGGATTTGTCGGACGCAGCGCAGGTCACGGCGGTTTTTGAGAAAATTATCGCCGACGAAAAGCACGTGGATGTGCTGATTAACAATGCGGGTATCGTCAACACGGACGATTTTCAGGATCTGGCCTTGGAGCAGTGGAACAAAATCCTCTCGGTGGATTTGACGGCGGTCTTCCTGACGTGTCAGGTCTGCTTCCGCCACATGGCGGAAAACGGCGGCGGGCGCATCGTCAACGTCGCCTCCATCGCCGGAAAGGTCGGCGGCGGCTATCTCGGCACGGCGGCCTACGCCGCGGCCAAGGCGGGCGTCATCTCGCTGACGAAGAGCGTGGCCAAGTCCGGCTCGGAGAAGCACATCTACTGCAACAGCCTCTGCCCGGCGTACACGAAGACTCCGCTGGTCGCCACACGGCTGACAGGGGAGAAGGAGGCCAAGGTGCTGGCCGCCATGAACCTGCACCGCGCCGCAGAGCCCGAGGAGGTCGCCAACGCCGTGCTGTTTTTGGCGTCCGACGCCGCGAGCTTCATTCAGGGCGAGAACCTCAACTGCGACGGCGGTATGCTGATGAACGGTTAAGGGCAGAATAAACAGGAATCAAGCGTCCCGACCGGGGCGATTGAGAATACATCAGAAAAAATGTAGGAGGAGAAAACATGAAAAAACTGATTGCACTCGTTATGGCCTTGGCCATGACAGCGGCGCTGCTGACGGGCTGCGGCTCGGGCGGAAGCTCCGCATTCGAAACTTCGGACACCTATACGCTGAAAATGCACCTGTCCGTCGCCGCGACCGACCCCGTCTACGCTTCCGCCGAGAAGTTCGTGGAGCTGGTCGAGGCCGAGACGGACGGTAAGGTCACGTTCGAGCTGTATCCCAGCTCTTCTCTGGGCGTCACGTCCGACTGCCTTGAGGGTCTGAGTATGCGTGCCTGCGACGTGGTGTACGACTCCATGTCCAACCTGTCCACGTGGAACGAGCTGGCCAACATTGAGGCGCTGCCTTATATGTACTCCAGCGTTGACCACTTCAAGGCCGTCTGGGAAGGCGAGGTCGGTCAGAAGATCAAGGACGACCTCGGCGCCGCGACCGGGCTGAAGATCATGGGCGGCGGCCTGCAGGGCATCCGCGTCGTCACGTCCAACACCCCCATTCAGAGCCTTGACGATGTGAAGGGCCTGAAGATCCGCGTTCCGACCATCGACGTCTATCTGAAGACGTGGGAGTGGCTGGGTGCTTCCACCACCCCGCTGGCCGGCTCTGAAATCTTCACCTCCCTGCAGCAGAATACCGTGCAGGCTCAGGAGAACGCCTATCCCACCAACGTCGGTCTGTCTTTGCAGGAGGTCTGCGACTACGTGACCGAGACGAACCACGTCTACTCCATGACCGCGTTCATTATGGACAGCCGCCTCTTCGACAATATGCCCGAGGCATATCAGAAGGCCATTGAGGATGCCGCCGCCGAGGCCGGCAAGCTCTGCACGCAGCTCATCGTTGACAGCAACGAGGCCAGCAAGCAGGTGTTCGTGGACGCCGGCGCGACCATCTATGAGGTTGATCTTCAGGAGTGGCAGGACGCGATGGACGGCTTCGTGGAGACGAACTATCCCAACCTGCTCGACTACTACAACATGATCCTCGACGCTGACCCCGCGAAGAACTGACGTAACGTGCGATTCCTCTGCGGAGGAGGGGGAGAGACTCCTCCGCAGGGGTAAACATAGCAAAGCGATTTTTTAAGAAGGAGGCATTTTGTGAAAGTACTCAATGCGTATTCCAGATTTCTGGACGGGCTGACCAAGGTACTTCGAGCGATTTTGATTATCCTGCTGTCTGCAATGGTCGTCATCATGCTCTACAACGTGGTCTGCCGCTACATCTTCTCAGACGCGAAATCTTGGGCGGAAGAGCTGACGCTCTATCTTTCCATTTTCAGCATCATGCTCGGCCTCGGCATTGCCAGCCGCAGCGACAGCCATTTGCAGGTGGACTTCCTGACCCGTCTGTATAAGCCGAAGATGCGCTGCTTCATGGCGGCTCTGTGGTCGATTGTGACCATCATCATCATGGCCATCTTCGCTACCTATTCCATCAGCCTGATGGTCAACCACGCGACCGCCCGGTCCGTGACGCTGCCCATCACCATGCGTGAGGTCTATGTGGCGTTCCCCCTCGGCTCTGCCATTTTGATTCTCTATTCCATTGAAATCGTTGCGCGCAACCTCATCGGCTTTGCGCATAACGGCGAGCTGCCGGCGCTGCCCGGCAGAGAAGGAGGCGAAGAAGAATGAACGCTGGTCTGATTGTCTTTATTGTTCTGGTCGTTTTGTCCTTCCTCGGTCTGCCGATTTTCGAGGCCATTGCTGCCGGCACGATGCTGGCCATGTGGCTCGGCGGCTTCCCGCTGGAGACGATGGCGCAGAAGACCTTCCTCGGCTTGAACTCCTCCGCCCTGCTGAGTATCCCGTTCTTCATCCTCGCGGGCAACCTGATGGCGCGCGGCATTACGCAGAAGCTCATTGCCGTGGCAAACGTCCTGCTCGGCCGCGTGCGCGGCGCGCTCGGTGCCGTGACGGTGCTGGCCTCCGCCCTGTTCGGTGCGATCTCCGGATCTGCCGTGGCGACCGTGGCCGCGATCGGCGGCATGACCATCCCCGCCATGAAGGACGAGGGCTATGACCCCGACTACTCCGTCGCGCTGGCCTCCGCCGCATCCCTGCTCGGACCCATGATCCCTCCGTCCATCACGCTGATCGTGTACGCCGGACTGACCGAGGCCTCCGTGCAGAAGCTGTTCTTGGCCACGCTGACGCCCGCTATCATCTGCACCGTTGCGTTCCTTGCCTACACGCTGTTCTACGGCAAGAAGCACAACCTGCCCAAGCAGCCCAAGAAAACGGCCAAGGAGACGGGCCACATCCTGCTCGACGCCATTTGGGCGATGCTGCTGCCCGTCATCGTGCTGGGCCTGATTTTCTCCGGCGCGACCACCGTGACCGAGGCCGCTGCCGTCTCTTGCCTGTACTCCGCGATTATCTCCCTGTTCGTCTATAAGACCATGACGTTCAAGGATCTCATCAAGGTGCTGGGCGACTCCGCCGTGTCCATCGCGGCCATCATGATCCTCGTCGGTATGTCCAAGGCGACGGCCTACGTGGTCATCTCCTCCCAGCTCCCGCAGCTGTTCATGAACTTCATCACGTCCATCACCAGCAGCCGTATCGTCGTGCTGATGATCATCAACGTGATTTTCCTCATCCTCGGCTGCCTGATGGAAGGCAACAGTATCATCGTCATGATGGTGCCTCTGATGCTGACGCTCGTCAAGTCCTTCGACATCGACCTGCTCCAGTTCGGCGTCATGTCCGCCATCAACATCTACATCGGCTGCATCACCCCGCCCGTGGGCGTGTCTTTGCTGCTGGGCTGCCGACTCGGAAAGACCTCTGTCGGTACGACCTTCAAAGCGATCTTGCCGTTCCTCAGTATCTCGCTGATTATTCTGATACTGGTCGCCTACTGGCCGTCCTTCACGCTCTGGCTGATACACTGAGTTTCGATTTATTTCAAGGGAGGCACTTTTATGAAAATTGGTTTTTTGGGACTGGGCGTTATGGGTCTGCCCATGGCGAAGAACGTCGTCAAAAAATCCGGGTTTCCTGTGCTGGGCTACGATGTGGCCGAGGCGCGGCTGACGGAGTTTCAGGAGTTTGGCGGTGAGATTACCTCCGACGCCGATGAAATCTACCGCACCTGCGAGGTGATCATGCAGATCCTGCCCACCCACCCCATCATCATCAACTCCGTGGAGCGCGCCATCGAGCTGGGCAAGCCCGGCAACGTCATTATTGATTTGAGCTCCACCGCGCCCGACATCATTCTCGACCTGCACGCCAAGGCGCAGAAAGCGGGTATGTTCCTGCTCGACTGCCCCGTCTCCGGCGGCAACCCGATGGCCATCGCCGGCACGCTGGCAATGATGGCCGGCGGCGAGAAGGAGGCGTTTGACAAGGTGCTGCCCCTTCTGTCGTGCATGGGCAGTCCCGTCTACACGGGCGGCAGCGCCAGCGGCAGCGTCACCAAGCTGGTCAACAACATGATCGGCGGCGCGGAGCTGGTCGCCATGTGCGAGGGCTATGCCTTCGCCGCCAAGGCGGGCATCGACCTGCAAACGACGTTCGAGGCGACACGCTGCGGCTTCGTGGGCGGCCCGATGTACGACAACAAGGTTCCCAAGATTATCCACCGCGATTATGAACCGGGCGCGCGTATTGCCGTCCACCGCAAGGACATTCTCAATGCCAAGCACTATGCGCACAAGCTGGGCGTTGACCTCCCCATGACGGACGTGGTGCTGCACGTGATGGACTGGATGAACGACAACGGTCACATCAACGATGATCAGGCCGCGATGGTCAAGTACTACGAGGATAAGATGGACGTCACCGTCGGAAGTGCGCTCTGACGATGCCCTGAGACCTCGAAAACGGCGTCTCTCTCCCGGGGCGCATGATGCGGAATGCGGAGTGCGCCCCTCTCTTTTTGCAAGGGGAGGCACGAAAAATGTTAGGAATGTTCAGAAAGGAGCATGATAATTATGCCTAAGAATGCAGTTTATACGAAAGAGTTTGCAGAAAAGCTCTACGAGACCATGTGCACGATCCGCAAGTTTGAGGAGTGCGTCAAGCACGACTTCCTCGCCGGCGAGATCCCCGGCTTCACCCACTCCTACATCGGTGAAGAGGCCATTGCCACCGGCGTGTGCGCCGCGCTGCGCGACGACGACGTGATTGAGTCCACCCACCGCGGCCACGGCCACTGCGTCGCCAAGGGCGCGGATGTCAACCGCATGATGGCGGAAATCTTCGGCAAGGAGACCGGACTTTGCAAGGGCCGCGGCGGCTCGATGCATATCGCCGACTTCTCCATCGGTATGCTGGGCGCGAACGGCGTCGTCGGCGGCGGCTACAATCTGGCCACCGGCGCTGCGCTGGCCTTTAAGAACGTCCTCAAGACCGATCAGGTCGCCGTGGTGTTCTTCGGCGACGGCGCGAGCAACCGCGGCACGTTCCACGAGGCGATGAACGCCGCCTCCGCGTGGAAGCTGCCCGTCATCTTCGTCAACGAGATGAACTGCTGGGCGTCCACCACCCCCTACCGCACCACCTGCAACGTGGAGAACATCTCCGACCGCGCCGCGGGCTATCACATCCCCGGTGTCGTCGTGGACGGTCAGGATCCCTTCGCCGTCTATGAGGCCGCCAAGGAGGCCGTGGCACGCGCCCGCGCCGGGGAAGGCCCGACCATGATCGAGTGCAAGACCTACCGTATTGAGGGACACTTCGTCGGCGACCCCGAGCTGTACCGCAGCAAGGAGGAGACGATGAAGATCTTCCACGACACCGATCCTCTCAAGAAGTTCCGCGAGAAGATGGCCGCGTCTATGGACAACCTCGTCACCGCCGCGGAGTGCGATGAGATCGATGCGAAGGTGGACGCGAAGATCAAGGCTGCCAAGAATTTCGCCATGGAGAGCAAGCAGCCCGATGCGTCCGAGTATATGAAGTATGTCTACGTTGACTGAAGGAGGTAGGAATCATGCGTAAATTGACGTTTGCACAGGCCACGCTGGAGGCGATGGCCGAGGAAATGAAGAAAGACGATAAGGTCTACGTCATCGGTGAGGATATTGCCCGTCAGGGCGGCGTGTTCGGCCAGTTCAAGGGCTTGAGCCAAGAGTTCCCCGGCCGCGTGATCGACAGCCCTATCTCCGAGACGTTTATCATCGGCGGCGGTGTCGGCGCGGCGATGGTCGGCGCACGCCCCGTGGTGGATATGCACTTCGCGGACTTCGTCGGCGTCTGCATGGACGAAATTCTCAACCAGATGGCCAAGGCCCGGTATATGTTCGGCGGCCAGACCAAGGTGCCTCTGGTCATGCGCGCTCCCGACGGCATGACCTTCGGCGGCGCTGCCCAGCACTCCCAGTCCCTCGAGTCCTTCTTCATCCACATTCCCGGCGTGGTCGTCGTCACCCCCTCCAATCCCTACGACGCCAAGATGGTGCTGAAAGCTTCCATCGAGTCCGACGACCCCGTGCTGTACTTCGAGAACAAGATTCTCTACAAGGAAAAAGGCGAGATGCCCGAGCTGGCGGACGAGGTGCCGTACACCATCGGCAAGGCCAAGGTCGTTCGTCCCGGTAAGGACGTGACCATCGTCTCCTACTCCATCGGCATGAAGGCCGCCAAGGGCGCGGCTGACCTGCTGGCCAAGCAGGGCATCGAGGCCGAGGTCATCGACCTCATCACCCTCTCCCCGTGGGATCGTGAGACGGTCTTCGAGTCCGTCAAGAAGACCCACCGCCTGTGCATCTGCCACGAGGCCGTCAAGCAGGGCGGCGTCGGCGCGGAGATCGCCGCGGTGGCCGCTGAGGAGCTGCTTACCGAGCTGGATGCCCCTGTCCTGCGCTTCGGCGCACCGTTCTGCCCGATTCCGTTCGCCAAGAGCTTGGAGGACATGGTGCGCATTACGCCGGAGAAGGTTGCTGAAGGTATCAAGGGTATGTTTTAAGCCCTGCGGAGTAAGGAGTATACAATATGGCAACTGAAGTATTGATGCCCAAGATGGGTCTTACCATGACGGAAGGCACCATCGAGGAATGGAAATTTAAGGAGGGTGACACGGTCAAGAAGGGTGACATTCTCTTCTCCGTGGCCACCGATAAGCTGACGAATGATGTCGAGTGCGATACCGACGGTGTGCTGCTCAAGATTTTGCTGCCGGAGGGCGAGACGGGCGCCTGCAAGAGCGTGATCGCCTACATCGGCCAGCCCGGCGAGGCCGTCCCCGGCGGCGCAAGCGCCGCCGCTGCCCCTGCCGCACCCGCTGCCGAGGCCGCGCCCGCTGCTGCCTCTGCCGTCGCTGCCGTACCCGCTGCAAAGGCGTGCCACGGCGCGTATGTGCTGGCTACGCCCCGCGCCAAGAAGCTGGCGAAGGACAAGGGCTACGACCTGCACGACATCCCCGGCACAGGCCCGAACGGTGTCGTGGTCGCCAAGGACGTGGAGAACTTCGTGGCAGGTCCCAAGACCAGCCCGATGGCCGCCAAGCTGGCCGCCGAGCTGGGCGTGGATGTCAGCAAGCTCGACGTGCAGGGTCGCGTGATGAAGGCCGACGTGCTGGCCGCCGCAGGTGTCGGCGCGCCCGCCGCCGCTGCCGCCGCGAGCGAGGTCTGCGAGAGCAACGACCTGCCGCCCGTCAAGGTCAACCCCCTGCGCCGCAGCATCGCCGCCAACATGGCCGCCTCGTGGGCGACCTCTCCGCGCGTGACCTATACGCGCCCGGTGGACGCCGGCGCGATGAAGGAGCTGCGCAGCCGTCTCAAGGATACCCTCAAGGAGCAGGGAATCAAGCTGACCTACAACCACATTCTCATGAAGGTCGCCGCGCAGACGCTGATGGAGTTCCCCGATGTGAACGCCAGCTTCGCCGACAATATGCTGACCCGTCACCGTCACGCCAACGTCGGTTTGGCGGTCGCCAAGGGCGACGGCCTCATCGTCCCCAACGTCAAGAGCTGCGACACCAAGAGCCTTGCGCAGATCGCCAAGGAGACGGAGGCACTCATCGAGGCCACCCGTTCCGGCAAGATCGGCATGGAGGACATGACCGGCGGTACGTTCACGATCTCCAGCCTTGGGCCCTACGGGATCACCAGCTTCTCTCCCATCATCAACCAGCCCGAACTGGCGATTTTGGGTGTGTGCGACATGGTGGATACGCCTGTTGTCCGCAACGGTGAGATCGTCATCCGTCCCATGATGAACCTGAGCCTGACGGCTGACCACCGCGTCATCGACGGCGTGATGGCGGCCAAGTTCCTCAAGCGCATGGCAGAGCTTCTGGAAAATCCCTATCTGCTTCTGATCTGATACAGGGCGGGCGGGGCAGCGTGTCCCCGCCCGCCGTTCTATCCCCGCCCACCGGGCGGAAACTAAGAAAAAGGAAGTGTTCCTATGGCAACCGAAGTATTGATGCCCAAGATGGGTCTTACCATGACGGAAGGCACCATCGAGGAGTGGAAGTTCAAAGAGGGTGACACGGTCAAGAAGGGTGATATTCTTTTCTCCGTGGCCACCGATAAGCTGACAAACGACGTGGAGTGCGATACCGACGGTGTCCTGCTCAAGATTTTGCTGCCGGAGGGCGAGACGGGCGCCTGCAAGAGCGTGATCGCCTACATCGGCCAGCCCGGCGAGGTTGTCCCCGATGCGGGCGCACCTGCCGCTGCGCCCGCCGCACCCGCTGCCGCGCCCGCTGCTGCCCCTGCCGCCGCTGCCCCCGCAGGCAAGAAGACCGTCATCGTCATCGGCGGCGGCCCCGGCGGCTATGTGGCCGCCATCCGTGCCGCACAGCTCGGCGCGGATGTCACCGTGGTGGAAAAGCAGTACCTCGGCGGTACGTGCCTGAACGTCGGCTGCATCCCCACCAAGTGCCTCCTGCACAGCGCGGAGCTGATGGAGGACATCAAAAATCAGGGCAAGGAGATCGGCGTGGAGGTCGAAGGCGTCAAGGTCAACTTCCCGCAGGTTATCGCCCACAAGAACGCCATCAGCAAGCAGCTGACGAGCGGTGTGGCCGGACTTCTGAAGCTCAACAAGGTCAAGAAGGTGGACGGCACGGCGAAGTTCGTCGGCGAGAAGCAGCTTGAGGTCACCAAGCCGGACGGCAGCAAGGAAAGCATGACCGCCGACGCCATCATCGTGGCCACCGGCTCCGTCAACGCCCAGCCGCCCATCCCCGGCCTGAAGGAGAACCCCAACTGCATCGACTCCACGGGCGCGCTCAGCTTGGAGAAGCTGCCCGAGAGCATGGTCGTCATCGGTGGCGGCGTCATCGGCCTTGAGCTGGCCTGCGCCTACGCGGGCTTCGGCACGAAGATCACCGTGGTCGAGGCCATGGACCATATGCTGCCCATGCTGGACGGCGATTTGACGAAGATCGGCGTGGCACATATGAAGAAGATGGGCATCGCCTTTGCACTGGAATGCCCCGTGCAGTCCGTCGAACCCTCTCCCGTGGGCGCGAAGGTCGTCTGCACCAAGAGCGGCGACACCGTCACGTTCGAGGCCGAGAAGGTGCTGGTCGCCATCGGCCGCAAGGCCAACACGGCCGCCCTCGATCTCGAGGCGGGCGGCATCCGCAATGACCGCGGCCGCATTCTGGTCAATGACCATATGGAGACGAACGTCCCCGGCGTCTACGCCATCGGCGACTGCGTCTTCGGCAAGGCACAGCTCGCGCACACCGCCTCCGCCATGGGCGAGGTGGCCGCAGAGAACATCATGGGTCACAGCAGCACCTACGATGAAAGCACCAACCCCACCTGCGTCTACATGGAGCCCGAGGCCGCATCTGTCGGTCTGACCGAGGAGCAGTGCAAGGCCAAGGGGCTGGACTACAAGGTCGGCAAGTTCCCCATGAGCGCCAACGGCAAGGCGCTGATTCTCAACGGCGGCGAGGGCTTGGTCAAGATTATCTCCGACGCGAAGTACGGCGAGGTGCTGGGTATGCACATCATCGGGCCGCGTGCCACCGACCTCATCTCCGAGGGGGCACTGGCCATCCGTCTTGAGGCCACGGTGGACGAGCTGATCTCCACCATCCACTCCCACCCCACGGTCACGGAGACCATCCGCGAGGCCGCGCTGAACGTGCTGGGCCGCGCGATCCACACGAAGAACTGAACGGAGGGCAGTTATGGAAGGTAAGATGAGAGGACTGGTCAAGGCAGTCGCCGCGCCCAGCAGCTTAGTGTACCACGACGACCTCCCCATTCCGCAGATCAAGGACGACGAGGTGCTGATCAAGGTGCACTGCACCGCCATCTGCGGTACGGATATTCACATTCTCGACTGGGATGAGTGGTCGAAAAAGCGCATCACGCCCCCGGTAACGCTGGGTCATGAGACGTCCGGCGACGTCGTGGCCGTCGGCAAGAACGTGACCGACCGCAAGGTCGGCGACCGCGTCTCCTGCGAGAGCCACATCCCCTGCGGCAAGTGCTATTTCTGCACCCACGGAATGCCCCATATCTGCAAGGACATCAAGCTCTTCGGCTGCACGCAGAACGGCGCGTATGCCGAGTATGCCGCCATCCGCGCGGACTGCACGTTCAAGCTGCCCGACAGCGTCTCCTACGAGGCCGCCTGTATGTTTGAGCCGATGGGCGCGGGCGTCCACGGCGTTGAGAACGCACACGTCGAGGGCAAGACCGTGCTGGTCAGCGGCTGCGGCCCGATCGGCATGACGGCCATCAGTGCCTGCAAGACGTTCGGTGCAACGAAGGTCTTTGCCTGCGACCTGCTCGACAGCCGACTGGATGTTGCCAAGGAGATGGGCGCGGACTACGTCTTCAACAGTGCAAAGGTCGATCTCCACGAGGAGATCCTCAAGCTGACGGACGGACTGGGCGCGGATGTCGCCATCGACATCACGGGCGCAGCCCCGGCCATCAACACCGACCTCAAGTGCCTGCGCGCGGCGGGTCGTATGGTCTGCGTGGGTCTGCCCACCGGCCCTGTGACGCTCAAGGACATGACGGACGACCTCATCTACCGCGAGGTCACGCTCACCGGCGTCTCCGGCCGTCTCATTTGGGACACGTGGGAGGACTTCGCCAAGGTGATGAGCGGCCCGTACTACAAGCTCGATAAGGTCATCGGCGGCCGCTATCCGCTCGAGAAGTTCGAGGACGCGCTCGCGGCCATCCGTCAGGGTGTTCCGGGCAAGATGCTGCTCTACCCGAACGCAAGCGATATGTAAGGGCATTCCTTCAGCTCTTTCATATAAAGTTGGCATTCTTCATTTTTCTCTTCAAAATTCTTCTCCTCAAAAACGAATACGCACCGATGCGCCAACCATCGGTGCGTATTCTCCCTATTGGAAAGGCAGGGCGAGACATGGTCTACTATCTTGAAACGAACTCCACCGACCCCTATTATAACTTGGCGTTTGAGGAATACGTCCTGACAAAGCGCACCGAGGGTGACTATCTCCTGCTTTGGCAGAACGACAACACGGTGGTGGTCGGGCGCAATCAGAACACGGCGGAGGAGATCAACGCCGACTTTGCGCAATCGCACCACATCCGCGTGGTACGCCGCGGCACGGGCGGCGGCGCGGTCTATCACGACTTGGGCAACCTGAACTATTCCTTCATCACCGACGCGGGGGAGAAGGAGGAGTTGTCCTTCGCCCGCTTTACGCAGCCCGTCGTCAAGGCACTGTGCGATTTGGGGCTTCCCGCCTCCGCCAGCGGCCGCAATGACATACTGGTAGGGGAGTGCAAGGTCTCCGGCACGGCGCAGCGGCTGTGCGGCGACCGTATCCTCCACCACGGCACGCTGCTTTTCGACTCCGACCCGTCCATGGTGGCCGGAGCGCTGGCCGTACATCCGGAGAAATTTCAGTCAAAGAGCGCCAAGTCGGTCCGCGCCCGTATCGGCAACATCCGCAGCTTTCTGCGGCAGGACATGACGCTGCCCAAATTTTGGACATACCTGCGTACCTCACTGGCGCAGGGCGCGTTCAGCGAGACGGCACTGACGGCGCAGGAGCTTGAGCAGGTGCAGCGTCTCCGGGACGAAAAATACGCCACGTGGGACTGGAACTACGGCAAATCCCCGGCATATGACATGGTCAACCACCGCCGCTTCCCCGGCGGTACGCTGGAGGTGCGCATGAACGCCAAACACGCCGTGATACAGGAGATCGCCTTTACGGGCGACTTTCTCTCCCGCCGGGAGCTGACACCGCTGACGGACGCGCTGCGCGGCTGCGCCGTCGAGCCGGAGGCCGTTATGCGCGTGCTGCAGCAGTTCCCGCTGCCGGAGTATTTCGGCAGCATCACCGCCGAGGAGGTGCGCGACACCATCTGCAACAGGGAGAGCGCGGCATGAGCCTTCACGTTACACTCAGCGCGAACGCCGGGGTAGCCATTGAGATCGGCGATACCCGCCTTTGGGTGGACGCGCTGCACGATGAAAAGGTGCCGGGCTTCTCGACACTGCAAGACACTCAGGTGCAGCAGCTATGGACGGCGGAACCGTTTCGCGCGCCGGAAGCCATCGTCTACACCCACTGCCACCCCGACCACTACTCGTCGCGTCTCACGCAGGAGGCGCACCGCCGCTGGCCGCAAGCGCGGCTGCTCCTGCCGCAGCGCGAATTTGCGGCGCAGGAGCTGATCTCTGGCAGCGAGTGTACGGCGGCGGTGGGCGACACCGCACTGCACTTTTACCGCCTGCCGCACGAGGCGCAGAGCTACACCGCGAACGTTCCCCACTACGGCCTGACCGTCAAGCACGGCACAGAGATGATCCTCCTGCCCGGCGACTGCGCCGTGGCTTCGCCGGAGCTGCTGCGTCTGACGGAGGGACGGCACTTCCGCCTCGCGCTGCTGAATTTTCCGTGGCTCACGCTCCGAAAGGGGCGGGAGTTCATCGAGCAGCACATCTCCGCCGACCATATCATCGTCTACCACCTGCCCTTCGCGCAGGACGACACGGAGCATTTCCGCCCCGCCGCCGCCACCGCCATCGAGCAGATGCCGCACCCCAACCTCCACCTCCTCGACAACTTTCTGCAAACGGTGACGATTTTCTGACATTCCCGAAAATCCACGACCCCCGATAACGCCCCTCAGCAGAGCGAAGAAGCCACCCCTCGTGGGGTGGCTTCTTTTCGTTGGTGACCCGTACCGGATTCGAACCGATGTTAAAGGCGTGAGAGGCCTCTGTCTTAACCACTTGACCAACGGGCCGCATTTTTCTTCTATTTCATCGGCCGGAGCCGCTGAAAACATGGTACACCTTCAGGGACTCGAACCCTGGACACCCTGATTAAGAGTCAGGTGCTCTACCAACTGAGCTAAAGGTGCATAGCACTCATAACGGTGCTATTATAGTCGATGTCTCTGCGTTTTGCAAGCATTTTTTCAAGGTTTTCGAGAAAAATCCGTGAAAAAATCGAAGCTTAACGAAAAAGCACTTTCCATCATCCCGCACCTATGGTATACTGACTGTCAAACAACTTGTTGGCCGTGAACGCTCGGCCGCGGTAAGGGAGAGAGAACGCATGACATTATTGGAGATATGCCTCGTCGGCGTCGGACTGAGCATGGACGCCTTCGCGGTGGCCATCTGCAAAGGACTGGCCATGCCGAGCAAGGTGGACAAGCGGGGTGCGCTGCGCATTGCGCTGTATTTCGGCGTGTTTCAGGCCGTCATGCCCACGCTGGGCTGGCTGCTCGGCTCGCAGTTCGCCGACCATGTGACGAAGCTTGCGCCGTGGATTGCGTTTATCCTGCTGGCATGGATCGGCGGGAACATGGTCCGCGAAAGCTTGTCAAAGGCGGAGAAGGAGGAAGAAGAGAAGGAGGAGACGACCGGGACGGTCAGCCACAAGGAGTTGCTCGTGCTGGCGGTGGCGACCAGCATTGACGCGCTGGCAGTGGGTGTGACGTTCTCCATGCTGGAACTGGCGGTGTCCATCGCGGCAGCGGTGCTCTTGATCGGCTGCACCACGTTCCTCATCTCGCTGGGCGGCGTGTACGTGGGCAATATCTTCGGCGCGAAATATAAGAGCAAGGCCGAGTTCGTGGGCGGCGCGATCCTCATCCTCATCGGCGTGAAGATCCTGCTGGAGCATTTCGGCGTACTGTGATATAAACAGCGGAAGACGGCGATCGTGCCGTCTTCCGCCTTTATATTTATTCCGTTACGCCACCGGGTTTTGCTTGAGAAAGCGGCGCAGCAGGCAGACCGCCATCACGGCGCAGAGGGTCTCGGAGATGAGCGGTGCGTACCAAATGGCCGTGCCGCCGAAGGCCGCGGCCAGCAGGAGCAATGCCCCGGCCTGAAGCACCAGCCCGCGTCCCACGGAGATGGGGAGCGCGCTCGCGGGGCGTTCCACCGCCGTGAGGAAGCCGCCCATGAGGATGTTGCCGCCCAGCAGCAGGTAGCAATAGCCGTAGTGCCGCAGCGCGGCGGCGGCGTCCGAGACGAGCCACGGCTTTTCCGCGCCGAGGAAGATGGCGGCGATCTGCGGGGCGAAGAGCATGACGGCGGCGAAGATGACGGCGGTCATAACGCCCACGGCGGTGAAGCCGTAGCGCAGCAGTCGGCGGCAGCCGAGGCGGTCCTCCTTGCCGTAGCGGAAGCTGACGAGGGGCTGACTTCCCTGCGAAATACCGAGCATGGTGTTGACGATGAGCGTGTTGACGTAAGCGATGATGGTATAGCTCACCAGTCCGTCCTCACCCAGACAGCGGAGAATGACGCGGTTGAAGAGGAAGATCATCACGCCGTTGCACAGCTCCGTCACGCCGTCGGCAAGGCCGATGGGCAGCAGCCGCTTGTAGATGCGCCAGTCCATGCGGAACTTGACGAAGTGGAACGTATTGTGTCCGCGCAGGAAGTGGCGCAGGTAGATGACGCAGGTGAGCAGCTGGGAAAGCCCGGTGGCGAAGGCCGCGCCCCACACGCCCCAGTCGAGAATGAAAATGGCCACGTAGTCCAGCACGCAGTTGGTAAGACACCCCGTGATGACCGTCAGAATGGCGATACGCGGGAAGCCGTCGGTCTTGATCAGTACCTCCATATTATAGGAGACGATGAAGCACACGGCGAACGGCGCGAGGCCGCGCAGGTAGTCGATGGTGTATGGATACGTCACGCCATCTGCACCCAGCAGCACGGCGAACGGCTCCAAGAAGATGAAGACCAGCACGGAGATGACGACGCCGATGACCGTCAGCAGCACGGTATTCTGCGAGAAGAGGCGGTTGGCCTTTTCACTTTGGTTTTGGCCTAAGTAGATGGCGATGATGGTGCTGCTGCCCACGGCGAAGATAATGCCGATGGAGAAGAGGATGTTGGTGAACGGCACGGCCAAATTGACGGCGGCCATCGCGTACTCACCGACGCCGCGGGCGACGAACAGACCGTCCACGATGGAATAGAGTGAGAAGACCATCAGGGATGCCACGGTGGCGGCGACAAAGTGGAGAAACTGGGAAGCAAGGCTGCGCTCGTTGAGCATTTTGGATGATGTTCCTTTCTGATAGATAGTTTCTGTTACAATTTATATTGTAACGAAAATATCCGCAAAAGTCAAATACACGCCCCGTTAAGAGCAAGACAGTCCTGCATGATGTCCATTAAAAAAAGTAGGGGAGCGGGAGAATATACGCATTCTTAGCCATACCGTAAGCTCTTGTTCACGGAATGTTTACGAACGATAGTGTCAGACGGGCGGGAAATTTTGGCGTGTGCGCGGAACGTATCGCGCTGCCGCGCCGTCTATATAGGCGAGTACAGAAACGCCCGCTCCCAAGGGGCGGGCGAAAAAAGCAAAAAGGAGAAACAACATGAAAAAAGCTGCATTTTTGCTGACATTGGTGATGCTCCTGAGCGTCCTCCCCGGCTGCGGGCAGACGTCGGGCGAGGCATCGGTGCAGTCCGTCTCCATGATCTGCGGGCTGGGTTCCGTCGGCCTTGCCGACCGCTTTGCCGGCATCGTCAGCCCGCTGGGCGAGACGAAGATCAAGAAGGACGACAACCTGACCGTGGACACCATCAAGGTAAAGGTGGGCGACACCGTGGCCGTGGGCGACGTGCTGTTTACCTACAACCTGAGCGAGCTTCAGCGTAGTTTGGAGCAGGCGCAGCTTGAGCTGGAGCAGCAGCAGAACCAGCTCGAGAACAAGGAGAGCGAGAAGACCGACCTTGAAAAGCAGCGCGACCAGTCGAGCGACGACGCGACCCGCCGCGAGTACACGCTGCAAATTCGGGAGGCCAATTTGGATATCCTGACGTACAAGAGCAACATCGCCAGCAAGCAGAAGGAGATCGAGAAGGTTCAGACGAACCTGAAAAACGCCTCCGTCAAGGCCGAGGTGGCGGGCGAGGTGCAGGCCATCAACGAAAACGGCGGCACGGACAGCAACGGCAACGCCCTGCCGTTCATGACCATTGTGGAGACGGACGGCTTCCGCGTCAAGGGCTACGTCAACGAAAACAACGCCTCCGCGCTGCGCGAGGGGACGGCGGTGGTCATCCGCTCCCGCGTCAGCGACGATACGTGGTCGGGCAGCGTGTCCTCCGTGGACTGGAATAACCCGGTGCAGCAGCAGAGCTACTACGACAGCGACACCAACGTTTCCAGCAAGTATCCCTTCTACGTGACGCTCGACAGCAGCGACGGACTGCTGCTGGGGCAGCACGTCTACATCGAGCCGGACTACGGCCAGAGCGCGACGCAGGACGCGAGCACCATCAACCTCCCGTCCTACTTCATCAACGATGCGGACAGCGATCCGTGGGTGTGGGCACAGAGCAGCAAGGGCAAGCTCGAAAAGCGTGATCTGACGCTCGGCGAGTATAACGCCGACACGGACACCTACCCCGTCCTCAGCGGCCTGACGGCGGAGGACTATATCGCCTATCCCGACGACACGCTGCAATCGGGCATGACGTGCGTGACGTATGACGAGTCCACCTTTGAACCCGACGAGAGCGGCACGACGGGCAGCTCCGGCGCGATCGACGGCAGCGCGGACATCTCCATGGATGACGGCAGCTACGTGGACGGCAGCGCCTCGGGCGGCACGATGAGCGTCGAAGACGGTGCGGCGGCGGTCGTGCCGGAGACGACCGAGACGGTGGAGGGCTGACCATGATCCTTGAAATGCGTGACATCTGCAAGGACTACCCGATGGGCAGATCCGTCAACCACATTCTCAAGCATATCAATTTGGATGTGGAGGAGGGGGAGTACCTTGCCATCATGGGACCCTCCGGCAGCGGAAAGACCACGCTGATGAACCTGATCGGGTGTCTCGATGTCCCCACCAGCGGCAGCTACCTGCTGGGCGGGCAGGACATCACCAAATGCTCGGCCAAGGAGCTGGCGGAGGTGCGGAATAAGGAGCTGGGCTTCGTGTTCCAGTCCTTCAACCTGCTGCCCAAGCTGACGGCGGTGGAGAACGTGGCGCTGCCGCTGCTGTACGGCAACGTGAAGAAGGCGGAGCGGCTGGAGCGTGCCCGCGCCGCGCTGGAGACGGTGGGTCTGGCCGATCGGGTGGAGCATCGCCCCGACCAGCTCTCCGGCGGCCAGTGCCAGCGCGTGGCCATCGCCCGCGCCATCGTGGGCAATCCGAAGCTGCTGCTGGCTGACGAGCCGACCGGCGCGCTCGACAGCGCCAGCGGCGCGCAGGTCATGGAGCTCTTTCAGCAGCTGCATGACAAGGGCTCGACCATCATCATGATCACCCACGACCGCACGATTGCCCACCATGCCAACACCATCATGACCATCCGGGACGGTATTTTGTCGGGAGGTGACGACTATGAATAAGAAGCTGAAAAAACCGCTGCTTATCGCCGTCATCGCCGCGGCGGTCTGCGGCGCGGTGTGGGGCGGACTGACCATCGCCCGCAACAGCCAGCGCAGCGACGTGAACGTCTACGCCGTCAGCGACTTTGCCATGACGAACTACTGGGGCGACTCGTCCAACACCAGCGGCACGGTGACGACCGACAAGCTGCAAAAGATCTACGCCACCTCCACCCAGACCATCAGCAAGGTCTACGTCACCGAGGGTCAGGAGGTAAAAAAGGGCGCAAAGCTCCTGAGCTACGACTCTACCCTCTCTCAGAGCGACGTGGAGCGCGCGCAGATACAATATGAGCGCATGGAGGGGCAGTTAGAGGACGCCCAAACGGAATTCAAGCTCCTGCAAAAGGCAAAGAACAAGGAGGATCTGCAGCTTGAGCTGAACAAGCTGCAAAGCCAGCTCGATGCGGAGAAGAAAAAGTACGACGAAGACCCCAGCCATCCCTACAACGGTGACGCCGCCGTGACGGAGAGCCTGCTGGGGACGAAGGACGTGACCTCCGCCTCCGGCGAGAAGTACAAGGTCTACTACTACTCGTGGCTCACGACCTCGGAGTTGTCGGCGGAGCATCTGCTCAAGGACTTCGGCGGCCGTCTGCGCGCCACGGAGGAAAATCCGAAGGTGACGACGAACATCGTCCTCGTCAAGCGCACGGGCGATAAGGTCGGCGGCAGCATTGAGGCCAACTGGGGCGTCCGCGTGACGGATACCTATAAAAAAACCGGCGAAGCGACCTATACCATCACGGCGGACGTACAGCTCGTGACCGACCTCCCGGCCTACGAGGAGACGGAGCGCACCTACAACAGTGAGACGATCACCAAGCTGGAAAAGCAGGTGGCGCGTGCGCAGGAGCTGGTGGACAGCTCAATGACGTGGGAGGAGCTGACCGTCGCCATCGGCACGAAGTACAAGGAGATCGGCCAGCTGGAGACGAGCCTCAAGGTCGCCAAGCTCGAGCTGGAGAAAAAGAAGAGCGAGCTGGGGGACGGCAATGTCTACGCCGAGTTTGACGGCACGGTCAAGGCCGTTCGGGACGCCACCGAGGCGTATAACAACAACGAGGCCGTGGTGGAGCTGTCCGGCGGCGGCGGGTATTACATCACCGGCGCACTCAGCGAGATGGATCTCGGCAGCGTGAACATCGGCGACACGGTGCAGGTCAGCAGCTGGCAGACGGGCGTGGCCTGCGAGGGGCAGATCGTCTCCATCGACGACTACCCCACCGACAACGCAACGAGCTGGAGCGACGGCAACACGAACGTTTCCTACTACCCGTTCAAGGTCTTCGTCACCGAGGACGCGAATTTGCAGAACGGCGACTACGTGCAGCTTGAGTATCAAAAGACCAGCAGCGACGACGGCAGCGCGCTGTACTTGGAGAGCTTCTTCCTGCGCTCCGAGAACGGCAAGAGCTACGTCATGGTGCGCGGCGAGGACGGAAAGCTGGAAAAGCGGTACGTCCAGACAGGCCGCGACCTCTGGGGCAGCTATACGGAGATACGCGGCGGCCTGACCGCGGACGACTACGTGGCCTTCCCCTACGGCCGCGACGTGACGGAGGGTGCACGCACGGTAGAGGCCACGATGGATCAGCTTTATACGGCGTCATAAGGAGGTGTGACCATGCTTGAAAATGTAAATCTCGCCTTACAGGGCGTGTGGGGTCACAAGCTCCGCTCTTTCCTGACGATGCTGGGCATCATCATCGGCATCGCCGCCATCATCACCATCGTCTCCACCATTCAGGGGACGAACGAGCAGATCAAGCAGAACCTCATCGGCGCGGGCAACAACGTCGTGCGCGTCCAGCTCATGCAGGACAATTACGAGGCCGACCTGAGCTACTCCGCCCTGCCCGACGGCATTCAGCCCATCACCCGCGATATGCGCGACGAGATGGCGAAGCTGGACTGCGTGAAGACGATCTCCCTCTACTACTCGCGCCAGTACACGGACGGCATTTACGTCGGCAACACGGCCTTTAACGGCACGCTCTACGGCGTAGATGAGAACTACCTGACCGCCGTGGACTACACGGTGCTCTATGGCCGCGCCTTCACCGCCGAAGATTACAGCAGCTATCGCTGCGTGACGCTGCTGGACGCGAAGACCGCCCAGTCGCTCTTCGAGGGGCAGAACCCCATCGGCGGCACGGTGGAAATTCAGGGCATGCCCTACACGGTCGTCGGCGTGGTGGCCTCCCGCTCGACCTCCGAGCCGGTCATCAACAGCTACTCGGACTACCAAATGTACTCCGGCAACACCTCCGGCACGATGTTCATCCCCGACGTGTGTTGGCCGGTGTCGTACCGCTACGATGAGCCGCAGTCCGTGGCCATCCGCGCCACGTCCACCAACGACATGACCAAGGCCGGCGACAATGTGGCCACGTACCTCAACGAAAAGGTCGTCTCCACGGATAAGTACAAGTACCAGTCCAAGGATCTGCTCCAACAGGCCAGCGAGCTGCAAAGCCTCTCCGAATCCACGAACAAGCAGCTCATTTGGATCGCCGCCATCTCCCTCGTGGTGGGCGGTATCGGCGTGATGAACATCATGCTCGTGTCCGTGACGGAGCGCACCCGCGAGATCGGCCTGAAAATCGCCATCGGCGCGCAGCAGAGCCGCATTCTTTGGCAGTTCCTGACGGAGGCCGCCGTGCTGACCAGTATGGGCGGCATCTTGGGTGTGGCCAGCGGTATCGGACTTGCCGAGCTGATGTCCCACGTCATGAGTACCCCGGTCGCCATCAGCGTCCCGGCCTGTATCATCGCCGTGGCGTTCTCCATGGTCATCGGTGTCGTTTTCGGCCTCGTCCCCGCCATGAAGGCCTCCAAGCTCAACCCCATCGAAGCCCTCCGTCGGGAGTAAAAAACCAACGGGAGCAACGGCGGACAATATCATGCAAAAGAGAACGGCTTGCGCCGTTCTCTTTTGGTGAAGAAAAAAGTGCCGGCGCCAAAAAGAAAAGACACACGTTGTGTGTCTTTTCTTTTTGTAGCTACCCGCAGCCGTAGTTGTTTATATTCCGCAGGTTGGCGCTGTCCATGGAACAGACAAACGCCGTGGCCTCCGGCATGGGCATTACATGGGAGCGCATTACGCCGTGGGGCTGGTGGGCAACTATGAACATGATGTATTCCGACTACTGCGGCGTAGCAGAGCGGCACGGAGTACACACAGCGGAATTTTACGCGGACATGGCAAAGGCGTTTCTGATGGATAAGGACGGCGGTGAACCAAAGGAAAAGCTGGCGGCGTATTACTGTGGGATAGCGAAAGAATAATCCTTGCCGTTACTGACACGTTACTGACAAATTAAAAACGGAAAAAACAAAAATCCCTGTAACCGTTGTGGTTACAGGGATTTTTTGGTGCCTCGTCGGGGATTCGAACCCCGGACACCCTGCTTAAAAGGCAGGTGCTCTGCCGACTGAGCTAACGAAGCGTATGCGATTATATGAAAAGGGGCAGACCCCATACTGCTCTGGCAGGGATGGCTGGACTCGAACCAGCGGATGAGGGAGTCAAAGTCCCTTGCCTTACCACTTGGCGACACCCCTGTGTGGAAAAGCGGATGAGGGACCGGGACACACCCGATCCCTCATAGCTGTGTGGGGTGGGTAAAGGGACTCGAACCCTCGACACCCGGAACCACAATCCGGTGCTCTAACCAACTGAGCTACACCCACCACATATATCTCCGCACGGGAAGAGCTGACACGACAAAGGGAACATGGCACGCCAGAAGGGACTCGAACCCCTGGCCTACTGCTTAGAAGGCAGTTGCTCTATCCAACTGAGCTACTGGCGCATATCTGTCAAGTTGGAGCGGGTGACGGGAATCGAACCCGCATCCCCAGCTTGGAAGGCTGGTGCCCTGGCCATTGTGCTACACCCGCGTGCGCCCTCCGCTCAAATCGTCAGCTCGTATATAATAGCATATACCGCCCTCGGTGTCAAGGAAAAATTCATCACATCCGCGCCGAAAGTTCTTTAATACGCGCCCTGCTTCCACCCCGCCAGCAGCGCCTCGGCCATCCGGCGTCCGCGGCGCGGCAGGTCGAACGTACCTTCGTAAATGCGCCACTCGAGCAGCATCCCCCGGTGCAGTGCCACCAGCTCCGCCACCAGCTCGTCCCGGTCGCAATCGGGATGCACAGAGCCCTCCTCGCGGCAGCCGTCCGCCAGCTCCCGCAGCACGCGGAAGTAGACGCGCTTCTCATTGTCGCGCAAAATGGCCTGCTCCGGGTACTTCAGCCCGTGGATGAAGCTGCGGTAGAGCGACGGGTCATCGGCGCTGATGATGAGCGACCGCCCCACAAAATCCAGCAGCTTGTCGCGCCAGCTCGTCTCGCTGTCCGCCAGATACGCGGCCTCCAGCACCCGATACTGTGCGTCCACGCTGCTCGTCACCTGAATGACCAGCTCGTCCTTGCTCTTAAAATAGTGGTATATGTTCCCCACGGAGCAGCCCACGGCCTGCGCGATCTGCTCCACGGACACCGCCTCAAAGCCCTCTCGGTCGAACAGCTCCAGCGCCACGGTCTGAATACGCGAGCGCATCTCCAACGCCTGCCGCTGCCGCGGCGTTAATTGCTTTTCCATAAAATCCTCTCCGCCTGCAAGTTTCCTCTCTATCATAACAACTTTTCCCCCGCAGGTCAAGGGTAAACACCGGTATGGCGATCCGCGTTCCCCGCCGCCCGCCGCAGCGGGCGGAATCCCCCACCGCGAAGCGGTGTCATTGCGAACCAGTCCGCAGACTGGTGTGGCAATCCGTACCCCGCGTCCCCGCGCCAAGCGGACAGAGGCGTCCGCCCCTACGAGCCACCCGCCGGAGGCAAAAAGAAAATACGCAAAAAGAGAACGGATCACGCCGTTCTCTTTCCGCGATTTAGATTTGCTTAGTGCTTCTTCTTTCCGATCCACGCCATTCCCGTCACGCTCAAAACCGCGCTCACGGCGTACACGCCGACACCCGCGTCAAGGGTCTTGGCCGCGGTGGCCTTGGCGGCTGTGGGCGTGGTCGTGTCCGCTGCCGCTGCCGCTGCGCTGTCGATGACGATATACGCCCGGCTCGTGCTGCGGGTGGTGGTGGGCGTAGGCGTAGGTGTTGGAGTAGGCGTTGTATCGGGTGTCGGAGTTGTCTCGGTGTCGGTCGCTCCGGTATCAGGCGTTGTGGTCGTCTTCTCCAAGTACAGCGCATCCTCTCCGGATTTAGCGACTAATCGGTATGTCTCATCGTCGCTGAAAAAGTGCGTGGTGTCGGTTGTACCGCTTACGGTTTTCGGCCTACTTCCGGGGCTGGATCTCGCGACACCGACGCTGGCGTTATTGCCCATACTTCCATCGACCTCGATGTATTGGGAGGTATCCAGATAGACGTTGTCTCTCGTGCCGCCGGAGAGTTGGCCGTCTGTAATCGTCCCGCCCTTGACATTCCCGGTAATAGTCACATTGCCGGAGAGTTTTATCGGGTTGTAGTTAAACACCCCACCGCCGTTGGCCGTGGCGGTGTTCCCCGTGATACTGCCGCCGCTCATAGTGAATGTTTGAAAGTTATACACCCCGCCGCCGCTTTTGGCACTGTTGCCTGTGATGCTGCCGCCGCTCATGGTGAACGACGCATAGTTGTATACGCCGCCGCCGTCCTGAGTGGGACGGTTGCCCGTGATGATTCCGCCGGACATACGGAAAGTACCACTGCCTGTGTTATACACACCGCCGCCATCGGGGCCGTCGATGTTGTTGGAAATCGTGCCGCCGGACATTTCAAACGTACCGCCGCTGTTATATACGCCAGAGCCTGTGTTGCCGGAAATCGATCCGCCGTACATATAGAAAGACTTGTTATACTCGTTTTTCACAGCACCCGAGTTACCGCAGCTATTGCCCGTAATGCTGCCGTTCCAAAGCGTGAACGTACCGTTGTTGGTAATAGCACTGCCGGTTTTGCCAGCGGTATGGGTGATTTTGCCGACAGTTGTCTGACAATCAGTGATCGTGAGGCTTTTCCCGGTGTCAACGTAGATGGCCCCAGTATTATTGTTTTCTTGGGTGATGGTTTTGCCGTTGAGACAGAGGTTGATGTTGTTGCTGACCGTCCATCTCGAAGTCAGCGTCACATTCTGCGTCAGGTAGTAGTTACCCGCCGTCATAGTGTCGGTAAGTGCGGAAATACCCGTCCATGTGACATCTGTATGGGATGTATGGTCGCCGACATTTGTCGAAGCACCGCAGATACAGTGATTGCTATGTGTTTCGCCGTCTGCACTCGCGGCGGACACAAGCCCAAGCGTCAACCCCAACACCAGCAGCAACGCCAAGAGGTGTGACAGTGTTCGTCGTTTCATGTGAATTTCCTCCGTCATTTTGTTTTTGTTGTGTTCCGCAGCTCCTTGCGGTCGGGGACAAGAGTGATCTTCTGTTTCGGGCTTTGCCCGAAACACGGCATATTTTCACTCCCTCCCTGTGGGGAGGGAGTGAAATCATTATAGCAGATTTATCAAAAAATGCAAGAGAAAATGCAAAAAGCAAAATTTTTTTCAGGAATGAATTCCCGCGCCGCTTCGCTCCTCGGAATGACAGGGGGGTATTGACACACTGAAGCAAGCCCTCCGCCCAGGCCGGAGGGCTTGCTTGGCCATATGCACAGTTCACAGATCCAGCTTCAGATCCCCGTCCTTGATCCAGCCGCACTTGCGCAGCGGGAGGGCGAAGAGCCACGTCAGCACGGCGGGCAGCACGAACGAGATCAGCACCAGCCCCAGCCAGTCCATCCCGGTGATGGCGGCCTTTGCGCCGTCGGCCACGTCGCTGACCCACCCGGTGTACACGCCGATCTGTCCCACGAGGCCGCACGTCCCCATGCCGGAGGACACGGGTGCGCCGTTCATCTGCAAACGGAACAGGCACGTCGCCAGCGGCCCGGTGACGGCGGAGGCCGCCGTAGGCGGTATCCATACGCGCGGGTTGCGGACGATGTTGCCCATTTGCAGCATACTCGTCCCCAGTCCCTGCGCCGCCAGCCCGCCCCAGCGATTTTCGGGGAAGCTCATGACGGCAAAGCCGATCATCTGTGCGCAGCAGCCCGCGACCGCCGCGCCGCCCGCCAGCCCGGTCAGGCCGAGTGCCGCGCAGATGGCGGCGGAGGAGATAGGCAGCGTCAGCGCAACGCCGATGACCACCGAGACGATGATGCCCATGAAGAACGGCTGCAGCTCCGTCGCCCACATGATAGCCTGCCCCACGGCGGAGGCCGCCCGCCCTACGGGCGCGGCAATGAGCGCGGCGAAGCCGATGCCCGAGAGCACCGTGACGATGGGCGTGACGAGAATGTCAATCTTCGTCTCCTTGCTGACGGCTTTGCCCAGCTCTGCGGCAAAAATGGCCACAAACAGCACGGCCAGCGGCCCGCCCGCGCCGCCCATGGCGTTGGCGGCGAAGCCCACGGGGATGAGAGAGAACAGCACCAGCGGCGGCGCGTTCAGCGCCCGCGCGATGGCCACGGCCATGCCGGGTCCCACCATCGCCGAGCAGAGGCCGCCGATGGTATAATTCACCGCGCCCTCGCCCGTGCCGAGCGTGACGATGACGGCGTTGAGAAACCCGATGTGGAACTGCTGACCGATGGTGTTGAGGATCGTCCCCACGAGCAGCGTGCAGAACAGTCCCTGTGCCATTGCGCCCATCGCGTCGATAAAATAACGCTTCGCGGAGAAAACAATATCCTTGCGCTTGAGAAATGCGCGGAGCTTTTCCATGGCGGTATACCTCGCTTACCGATTTTCCTCCATTATAGGTTGCGCCGCGCGGAATGTCAACGCCACAGCACGAATTGCACCGCAGCGGGCAGAAAAAAACACGTCTCGACCCATTATTCACAGAAATTCCTTTGCATTAGACACCGCCTTGTGCTATACTATATGTTACTGCGTGTATGCATGGTTATTCTTTTATAGGGAAAGGATATGAACATATGGGACTTTTTACCAAGGTTTTCGGAACATACAGCCAGCGTGAGCTGAAGTCCATCTACCCCATCGTGGACAAGATCACCTCGCTGGAGGACGAGTATAAAAAGCTCACCGACGCGGAGCTTCAGGCCAAGACGCCGGAATTCAAGGAGCGTCTCGCCAAGGGCGAGACACTGGACGACATTCTCCCGGAGGCGTTCGCCACCGTTCGGGAGGCTGCCGACCGCGTGCTGGGAATGCGTCCCTACCCCGTGCAGCTCGTGGGCGGCATCGTGCTGCATCAGGGTCGTATCGCCGAGATGAAGACCGGCGAGGGCAAGACCCTCGTGGCCACGCTGCCCGCCTACCTCAACGCCCTGACGGGTGCGGGCGTTCACATCGTCACCGTCAACGACTATCTGGCCAAGCGCGACAGTGAGTGGATGGGCAAGGTCCACCGCTTCCTCGGCCTCACCGTCGGTCTCATCATCCACGACATGACCAAGGAGGAGCGCCAAAAGGCGTACCAATCCGACATCACCTACGGCACGAACAACGAGATGGGCTTTGACTACCTGCGCGACAACATGGCCATCTACGCCAACGAGCAGGTGCAGCGCGGCCACGCCTTCGCCATCGTGGACGAGGTGGACTCCATCCTCATCGACGAGGCGCGCACCCCGCTCATCATCTCCGGTATGGGCGAAAAATCCACCCAGCTTTACGATATGGCGGAGATGTTCGCCGCGAAGCTCAAGAAATTCGTGGTCGTGGAGACGGACGACAAGGAGGAAGAGGCCGCCGACATCGACGCTGACTACGTGGTGGACGAAAAGGGCAAATCCGTCACCCTCACCGCGCGCGGCATCAAGAAGGCAGAGGAATTTTTCCACCTCGACAACCTCTCCGACCCGGAGAACAGCACCATCGCGCACCACATCAATCAGGCCATCAAGGCGCACGGCATCATGAAGCGCGACGTGGACTACGTCGTCAAGGACGGCGAGGTCGTTATCGTGGACGAGTTCACGGGTCGTCTCATGTTCGGCCGCCGCTACTCCGAGGGGCTTCATCAGGCCATCGAGGCCAAGGAACACCTCTCCGTTCAGCGCGAGAGCAAGACGCTGGCGACCATCACATTCCAGAACTACTTCCGCCTCTACAGCAAGCTCTCCGGTATGACCGGTACCGCGCTGACCGAGGAGGAGGAGTTCGGCACGATCTACTCCCTCGACATCATCGAGATTCCCACCAACCGCCCCGTCGCCCGTATCGACAATGAGGACAGCGTCTATAAGACCGAAAAGGGCAAGTACCGCGCCGTCATCCGTCAGGTCAAGGCGTGCCACGCCAAGGGGCAGCCCGTGCTGGTCGGCACGGTGTCCATCGAGAAAAACGAGCTGCTCGGCAAGCTCCTTGAGCGCGAGGGCATCAAGCACAACCTCCTGAACGCCAAGAACCATGAGAAGGAAGCCGAGATCGTGGCGCAGGCCGGACAGTTCGGCGCCGTCACCGTGGCCACCAACATGGCCGGCCGTGGTACGGACATCATGCTCGGCGGCAATGCCGAGTACATGGCCAAGAACGATCTGCGCAAGGCCGGCCTCTCTGATGAGCTGATCGCCGAGGCCACGGGCTACGCCGAGACGGACAATCAGGAAATTCTCGACGCCCGCAAGCTCTTCGCCGACAAGCTGGCGCAGCACAAGGCAGAGATCGCGGGCGAGGCCGACAAGGTACGCGCCGCGGGCGGCCTCTTCATCATCGGCACGGAGCGGCACGACTCCCGCCGTATCGACAACCAGCTCCGCGGCCGTGCAGGCCGTCAGGGCGACCCCGGCGAGACGCGCTTCTATATCTCCCTCGAGGACGACCTCATGCGCCTCTTCGGCGGCGACCGCGTGACCTCCATCATGGAGCGCATGAAGATCGACGAGGACACGCCCATCGAGAACAAAATGCTCTCCCGCGCCATTGAGCAGGCGCAGACCACCGTCGAGAGCCGCAACTTCCAAGCGCGTAAATCCGTGCTGGAATACGACGACGTGATGAACAAGCAGCGCGAGATCATCTACGGTCAGCGTAAGCAGGTGCTGGACGGCATGGACGTCAAGAGCGTCATCATGGGCATGATGAACGGCGCGATTGCCAACCTCGTCCATACCGCCTTTGTCGGCCGGGAACACCTCGATATGGCCGCGTGCCGTGAGCTGCTGCGCAGCGTCGAGGGTGTCTACTTCACGAAATACGCCGTCAAGATCGACGAAAATCAGCTCCCCGCCATGACTGCCGAGGACTTCATCGACCTCTTCACCGCCGCCGCCGCCGACTTCTACGAGAAGAAAGAGGAGGAGATCACGCCGCCCGTCATGCGCGAGCTGGAGCGCGTGGTGCTGCTGCGCGTGGTGGACGAGTACTGGATGGAGCATATCGACGCCATGCAGGATCTCCGTCAGGGCATTCGCCTGCGTGCCTACGCCCAGACAAACCCGGTCGATGCCTACAAGAAGGAATCCCTCGAGATGTTCGAGGAGATGATCGACGCCATGAAGGAGGAGACGGTGCGCCGTCTGTACTCCGTCCGTCTGCGCAAGGACGAGGAGGTCAAGCGCGAGCGCGTGGCCAGCGGCATGACCGAGAACGTCGGCGGCGACGGCACGGTGAAAAAACGCCCCACCAAGGTCGTCAAAATCGGCCGCAACGACCTCTGCCCCTGCGGCAGCGGTTTGAAGTGGAAAAAATGTACCTGCAAGGACTACCACTCCTGATATAACACACCCACGGGCGGCGGCTCTTGCCGCCGCCCGCCGTGTCCTGCACCGCACCCCGTTAAACCGCCCGTAGGGGGCGGCGTCCTCGACGCCCCGCACACCATACCACCGTCACCCCGCCCGAAGAAAGGAGGCCCCATGTTCCGCACCGAAACGAAAAACGGCGTTCCCCTGCGTATCTCCGATGTGCTGTCCGACCCCGCCATCGCACATGGCTTCTCCACCCGCCTCGGCGGCGTGTCGCCCGCGCCGTGGGACAGCCTGAATTTGGACGACCGCCGTGGTGACGCGCCGGAAAACGTACACGAAAATTTCCACCGCCTCTGCGCCGCGCTCGGTGCGGACGTGCGCCGCGCCGTCCTCAGCCGTCAGGTGCATTCGGACGATGTCCGCTGCGTCACCGCCGCCGACTGCGGCAAGGGACTGTGGATGCCGCGCGACTACGACAGCGCCGACGCGCTCATCACCGACGAGCCGAACATCCCCCTCATCGTCTTCTCCGCCGACTGCAACGTCCTGCTCCTCCACGACCCGGTACGCCGCGCCATCGGGGCGGCACACGCGGGCTGGCGCGGGACGGCGCTCGGTATCGCCGCCAAGACCGTTCAGGCGATGGTGAACGCCTACGGCTGCGACCCCACAAATATCCGCGCCGCCATCGGCCCTGCCATCGGCCAATGCTGCTTCGAGACGGACGGCGACGTGCCGGAGGCACTGCGCAAGGCACTCGGCGCGGCGGTCGAGCCGTTCATTGACTGGAACGGCCGCAAGTACCATATCGACTTGAAAGCCGTCAACGCCCTGTGGCTGCAAAGCCTCGGCGTGACAAAAATCGACATCTGCCCCGACTGCACCTACTGCCTCGGCGACCTCTACTGGAGTCACCGCCGCACCGGGCTTCGGCGCGGCGAGCAGGCCGCTGTTATTTCGCTTACAGGAGGGTCGTCCTCATGAAAAAACGTCTGCTCCCCCTGCTGCTCGCTGCGCTCCTGCTCCTTTGCACCGGGTGCGAGAACATCGAACCCGCCGATCCGCTGGACGAGCTTTCCGAGTTCTACCGTCAGGAGAACGAAACGCCCGACCCGGAGCCGCTGACATCGTTCACCCTGCCCTACGTCTCCGGCGAGAGCCTCGACCCCGTCACCACCACGGACATGGTGCAGCAGACGGTGGGACAGCTTCTCTACGAGGGCTTGTTCGAGCTGGACGAGGCTTTCAGCCCTGAGGCCGTGCTGGCTGACCGCTATACCTATGACGAGCAGACGCGCACATGGACGATTACATTGCGCTCCGGCGTCCGTTTCTCCGACGGCGCGTACCTCACCGCTCAGGACGTGGTCAATACGCTCAACCGGGCCAGAACCTCCGCGCGCTACGGCGAGCGGCTCAAATGCGTCAACGCCGTCTACGTCCTCGGCAGTGCGGTGGTCATTACGCTGAATGAGGACGTGGCGACACTGCCGAGCCGACTGGATATTCCCATCGTCAAATCCGGCACGGAGACAAACACCGTCCCGACAGGTACGGGCGCGTATGTGTTCCGAAAGGACGGCGACGCGGCGTATCTCACCGTCAACACGTACTGGTGGCGCGGCGAGACGCTGCCTATCGAGCGCATGGAGCTGCTGCATTGTAAGGACCGCGACTCCGCGCTCTACGCCTTCTCCTCGCGCGAGGTGCAGCTCATGGCACTCGACCTGACGGCCTCGTCCGGCACGGGCGTCTCCGGCAGCGGCGACTATACCGACGCGCCCACGCCCGTTATGCAGTTCCTCGGCATCAACACGCGCCGCGAACCGCTCTCCGACGCCGCGCTGCGCCGTGCGCTCGCCGCAGGCGTTGACCGGGACGCGCTCGTCTCGTCCTGCCTCTTGGGTCACGGCATGGCCGCCCAGCTCCCCGCCTCGCCCGCCGCAAGCCTTTACGACGCCTCGCTGGAGACGGCCTACTCCGCCGCGGAGTACCGCCAACAGCTCGCCGCCGTGCTGGGAGAGGACGCGGAAGCCCTGACGCTGACGCTGCTGGTGAACGAAGAAAACAGCTTCAAGGTGTCCGCCGCGCAGGAGGCGGCGTATAACCTCACGGCGGGCGGTCTCACCGTCACGGTGGAGGCTGTGCCGTGGGAGACGTTTACCCAGCGGCTTTCGGAGGGGAATTTTGACCTCTACTACGGGGAGTGCCGCCTGACCGCGGACTGGGATATTTCCGCGCTCGTCAAGACGGGCGGTGCGCTGAACTACGGCGGTTACAGCGACGCCGACACGGACGCGCTGCTCGAAGCTGCGCTCGGCGACAGCCTGCGCCGCAGTGAGAGCTTGACTGCCTTGTGGCGCAATATCCTTGAAAATACGCCGCTTGTGCCGCTGTGCTTTAAGTCCGTATCGGTGCTTTCCGCGACGGGCGTGGTGGAGGGACTTTCACCGACGGAAACGGATATTTTCCACCATTTGGACGGCTGGAAAATCCACTTGGATAGCTGAATTTTGCATAAAAAGCCGGGAAAGAGCGTCGCTCTTTCCCGGCTTTTGCGTTCGTTTGTGTTCGTTTTTGTTCGCCTTGGCGGCGTTTTTGTTTGCGATCTGCTACATCCGATGAATATCATCAAGCAGGTCGTCGAGGGACATGGTGCGCACCTCGTTCTCATTCGCTTCGGTGGGTTCGTCGGCGGGGTGCTCCGTCGAGGGGGTATCCGCCTGCGTATCGTCCGTCGCCGAGGGGGAGACAGGGGCGGCGGTCGGGAGGGGCTGGGTGTCGGAAGCGTTGTCCTGCGGCGCTGCCTCCCGCGGGACTAAGCGCGGAACGCTGCCCGTGGCGTAGGGGAGGACGGGTGGGGTGTCGGTCGGAGGTGTGGTGTCGTCGGTATCATCGTCGCCGTCATCACGGCCGTGGCCGCTGCCGCGTCCGATAAGGAAGCCGAGCAGGAAGAGGACGATGACGAACAGCACCGCCGCGCCGATGGCGACGTACTGCGTCTCAACCTCGCCGATGAGGGGAAGCGTCAGCGTGCCGGGGATTTCCAGCGGGGGAACGGCGGGGATGGTCGCGGGGTCGATGACCTCGACGGTGGGGATGATCCCGGTGTAGGCGGGCATACGGAGGACGTGGATGGTGTAGGTCTGCGTGGATTTGCCGTCCTCCGCCGTGCCGGTGACGGTGATGGCCGTCTCGCTTTCGGTGGTGGAGAGCTTGACCGCGCCGATCCCGCTGACACCCTTGGCCTTCTCATCCGCCATTTCACCGCTGAGGGTGACGCTGCTCGTCTCGTAGGGAACGTAGGCGATGTAGTCCGTCACGGTGGGGGAGAACTTGGGCGAGAGGGTCGCGCCCTCGATGGTGAGGGAGGAGAGGTTGGCGTTGGTGGAGGGCTTGTAGTTGGGGTCCTGCTCGCGCGTGACCTCGATGGTGTAGGTGCGGGTCGAGCCGTCGGCAGCGGTGACGGTGACGGTGACGGTGTTGACACCGACGACCAGATTTTCATTGCCGCTGACAGAGACACTCGCGCTGCTGTCGGACTTCTTCCAGTCGAGACTGAGCTTCTCCACCGCGTAGGGGACGGTGCAGGTATAATAGGTGGTCTTGGAGGCAAAGGTGGGCGAGAGCGTCGCATTCGAGCAGCTCAGGGAGCTGAGCGAGCAGTCGCTGCTGGGCGCGGCGCCCACCTTGCCGCTCCACGAGGCGGAGCCGAGGTCAGTGTCGCTGTTGCCGTCGGAGACGACAATATTGCTGAACGAGGCACTGAGCACATCGCCCGCCTTGGCGCTCGAGGACACCTTGAGCTTGATGACGATGACGCTGCCGCTCGTGGAGGATGTGCCGTAGGCACTGAATTTATTGTTGTTGACGAGGATGCTCCAACCGCTGACGGAGCAGTTGTAGTTCGTGAACGTGAGGTTGTCGCCGTAGCTGAGGTCGGCGGTCAGACCGTAGACACTGCTGGGGACGGAGAGGGTGAGCGAGACGGTGTTGCCCGCCTGAACGCTGCTGCTGCCCGTGAGGGACGCGCCCGCCGCGAGCGAGGTCTGCGGGATGAGCAGCGCGATAAGGAGCAGCGTCAGCGCGGCGGCCCTCGCCCTGCGGAGGAATGTTTGGATCATGAAGAACCTCCTCTTCATCAGTTGAAGGTGCGCTGGCCGACGGTGATCTGCGCGGCCTGTACGACGTCGGTGATGGTCACCTTGCCGTCGCCGTTGATGTCGGCGGCTGCGGCGTATGCTCCGGAGAGCATGCTGCTGCCCGTGACGTGGGATTGCAGCTTGACAACGTCGGTGATGGTGAGACGGCCGTCGCCGCTGACATCGCCCGTGACGACCACGGTGACGCCCGCCGCGCCGTTGGAGGCGGTCATCCCGGTGGCCACGAGGCCGCTTGTGACCTGAGCACCGTTGCTATACACGGTGTAGCCGCCGGCGGTGAGGGTACTGACGGACGTGCCGGGCGCGATACCCGTGAGGTAGGTGCCGGAGGGCGTGGGTGCGGCACTGCCGCCGCCGCTGCTTCCGCCGGAGCTGCCGCCGCCGCTGCTTCCGCCGGAGTTGGCGGTCTTATTGAAGACGGCGGTGTAGGTCAGGTCGGACGTTCCCATGAACGTTACGCCCGCGGCGTAGTAGATGTTGTTGCTGCCGAGCCAGCCGAAGAAGCTATACACGTAGCTGCTGTCGGCGGCCTTGATGGGCGTGGTGGGCGCAACGATGAGGCTGCCCTCGGCCAGCTGAAGCGTGCTGACGGTCTTGCCCTCGGAGACGAAGGTGACGGTGTGCAGGTCGCCGAACTTGGCGGTGACGGTGTGGTTCTCCGCCGCCACGATGGAGTTGGCGGAGATCTCCGTGCCGTCGGCGAGGAACCAGCCCGTGAAGCCCTCGGTCGTGACCTCGGGCAGCTCGCCATACGTCTCGCCGAGCTTGTAGGTGCGGGTGGTCGTCTCGCTGCCGTTGACGAAGGTGACGGTGTACGTCTCATCCGGGACGGTCTCGGCGATCTTTCGGCCGATGACGAGCGTGGAGGAGACGAGGGTGACGGTCTCACCCGCACCGTTGGTGGCGGTGATGGTCAGGTTGTGGCTGCCCTCCTTGAGCTGGCTGAACTTCGCCGTCTCGTCCAGCTCCCAAAGGTCGAACCAGCTCCCGCTCGAGCCGGCGGTGACGGAGAAGCCGCCGCTGCCGTCTACCTTGACGGTGACGCTCGTCACGCCGCGCGGATGGGAGATGATGCCGCGCAGGGGGAAGGAGGCGTTGCCCTCGTTGAGCGCGTGGGTGACGGTATTGCCCTGCCCGTCGCTGTCGTTACAGCCGGGGTAGAAGAGTCCCGCGGTCGTCCAGCCATCCACGCCGCTGGCGGGAGAGAGCATCCAGTGGGTGACGGAGGCGGTGTCGGCGGAGACGGTGTAGGCGCTGCTCGTTTCCGCGTCAACGGAGAGGTACTGGCCGGAGGCGCAGTTCTTGAGCGTACTGTTCTCGATGACCCAAAACTGCTTGGCCTCGGCGGCGGGCGCGGCGAGAACAACCGTGCCGCCGTTGTCGGTCAGGCGTGTACCGTCAGAGGCCGTGAGGGTGTACTTGCCGGAGGGGTAGTAGCTCAGCGTCAGGACGGTGGCGGTGTCCGTTGCCGTGGACGAGGCGCCATTGGCGGTGACGCAAAGCGCCTGCGACTGGTCGTTGTTATTCAGCAGGAGGTAGTTGCCCTCGGCGGTGGCGGGGCTGACGTTGGCGTAGCGCATGACGAGCGCGTCCGCCGGCTCGTTGACGTGGAGGCGGCGATAGACGGCGGTCTGGACGCCGCCGGAGTTGGCGCTGAAGTAGGCCATGGAGCGGTCGCTCACGCCGTACTTGGCCGCCGTCTGCGTCTGCATATCGTGGTTGGTGGTGTCGAGCTTGCTGCACTCGGCGTAGATGGCCTGAATCAGCTCGGCCTCGCTCTGCATTTTGAAGCCGCCGAGGCGGTTGGTGAAGGCGCGGTAGATGACGCCGGTTGCGCCGCTCTTGCCGTCGCTGCTGTTGGCACCGGAGGTCACGCCGACACCGTGGTGGACGCTGCGGCTCCAAAAGACGTTCTTGAGGGCGACGGAGTAATCGTCGATATTAAAGTCAGGGAAGAGGGCTTGGACATTGTCGAGCAGAGCGGTGTAGCACTCGTCGCGCCAAAAGTCGGTCTGCGCGGCGGCAAACTCCTGCGCATTGCTCTCGGCGATGGCCTTCCAGTTGTTTTTGAAGTTGCTGCCGCAGCCGGGGTAGTATTGACCCTTGGTGTTGTAGGCGTAGGCGTTATAGAGTGTCTCGCCGAAGTTGCGGTAGACCGCGCTGTCGGAGGCTTTGAGCCAGTCCATGAACTTGACGACCGTCCCCTCGACGAACATATAGATGCCGTAGGACGTGCCGCCGGAGTCGCCGGAGACGGTGGAGATATAGCCGGGATCGGCCTTGTTGCCCGTCTCGTAATATTGGCTCAGCGCGCCCAGCTCCGTGGTGACCCAGTTCTTGCTGGCGGCGATGAGCGCACTTGTCATCAGTCCGGCCAGCAGCACCCCTGCCAGCACGAACGCCATGCCCCGCTTCATCCGTCTCATAAGTATCCACCCTGCCTTATCGTATGTTTTGGTATGTCGGGAGGGGCGCGGACGCACCCTCCGATTTACATAATGATATTCAATGGTAGTATAGCATTGTCACGCCGCCTTGTCTACACAAAAAACGCAAAAAACACAAAAAATGCGAAAATTTTACCGCTGCTGCCACAAGATTTGGGTGGCATTCCGTTACGTTTTGTCGTATAATGAGAAAATCGCAAGAAAAAACGCAAGGAGCTGCAAAATTATGTCAACGAACGTGAAGCAGAAGAGAGGCGGCGGTCTGGCCGTCGCGGTCATCGTGCTGTGTCTCGCCGCGCTGGCAGTGGTCGGTTGGGCGGTCTACCGCCAGCTCGTGCCGGAGACGGTGGAGACGGCGGCGGGCTATGTGGCCTCGGCGGACGTGTCCGCCCCTGTATATGACGAAAACGGGGCGGTGATCAGTTCCCTCGTGCGCGGCACGCAGGTGCAGTGCGTGAAGGAGGACCTCGACGGCGACGCGGGGCGTGTGCGCATCGAGAGCGAGGGCGGGTATGTCTACATAGACCGCGCGAGCTTGAAAAATACGTATGAAGAGACGGTACTGACGGAGACGGTCTACGCCCTGCGGGGCATGAGCCTCGTGGACGAGACGGGCGCTGTGCCGGGCTGCGCCGTGGAAAAGGGCATGGCGCTGACCGTCACCGGGTTTGACGGCATGGAAAGCGGCGAGGTGCTGCGCTGGCAGGTGTCCTGCGAGCGGGGCGAGGGGTACATCGACGCGGCGAACGTCCGCATGACGGAGGAAGAGGCGCTGGCGCAGTACGACGAGGCGCTGTATCAGATACACGCCGCACGGGGCGACGCCTGGGGCGGCGGCGACGCGGCGGGGCTGGATTATGATCCCACGGAGAAGCCGAATTTTGCGGACAATGTCATGCCCGACGAGGTGCGGGCGCTGTACCTCAACGGCAGTGCCGTTCAGTATGCGGACAGCTATATCCGGCTGGCGCAGGGGACGGGGATCAACGCCTTCGTGGTGGATATCGTGGACGGGACGGCGGTGTCCTACGCCTCGCCCGTGATGCAGCAGTACAGCCCGAGTGCCTACGCCGCGGCGCAGGATACGATGGAGGGCTTCCGCGCGAACGTGCAGAAGCTGCGGGACGCGGGGTTTTATACGATCGGGCGGATTACGGTGTTCAATGACGCGCACTTGGCGGCCGATCACCCGGAGTATGTGATCTCCGATTGGAACGGGACGCCGCTGAAGATCAGCTCAATGTACTGGCCGAGCGCATATAACCGCACGGTGTGGCAGTACAAGACGGAGCTGGCGCTGGAGGCCGCCGCGTTGGGATTCAACGAGATACAGTTTGACTATATCCGCTTCCCGGACGGTGCGTACAAGTACGAAAAAGCGGGGACGATCGACTATAAGAACACCTACGGCGAGAGCAAAGCGCAGGCCGTGCAGCGTTTTTTGCTGTACGCGGCGGCGCGGCTGCACGAGGCGGGGTATTACGTCTCGGGCGACGTGTTCGGCGAGTGCGCCAACGCCTATGTGACGGCCTGCGGGCAGTATTGGCCGGCCATCAGCGCGGTGGTGGACGCCATCTCCGGCATGCCGTACCCGGATCATTACAGCGCAAGCGGGGACTATAAGCCGTGGGAGCATCCCTATGACACGGTGCATATGTTCGGCGAGAGCGCGGCGGCGCGGCAGCAGGAGACATCGTCTCCGGCGGCGGTGCGGACGTGGATTCAGTGCTACAACGCCATCCGCGAGCCGTACAATCACTACGGCGCGGCGGAGCTGGCAGACGAGGTGCGCGCGCTGCGCGACACCGGCAACACCGGCGGGTTCATGACGTGGAACGGCGCGTCGGATATTGAGAAATATGCGGAGGTCATTGAGGTGCTGCGGTGAGAGAACATGGGCGGGGTAACCCCCGCCCATGAGACTGTCGAGAAGCCCGAATTTTTTCGACAGTCTCGAACGGGCGGTGTGCTGCGCACACCGCCCGTTTTCCTATCGTGTAATCCTCACAACGCTGCGGCGCCGATGATGCCGGCCTCATTGCCGAGCTTGGCGCACCGGATTACGGGCGGTTTTCGCTGCCGCCCGCCGAAGCAGTGGTCGGCGACGTATTCGCGTATCGGTGCGAGCAGCGTCTCACCCTGACGGCTGATTCCGCCGCCGAGCAGCACCATCTCCGGCCCTAAAATATTCACGAGGTCGGTGACGCCCGCCGCCACGTAGACGCAATACTGCGACACGACGGCCTTGGCCGTCTTGTCGCCCTGCTGTGCCGCGTCGAAGACATCCTTCCCGGTGAGCGCGTCACCGAAGGCGGCAAGACGCGAGGCCGGGTCGCGCTGCGCTGCCCGCTTGCCCTGACGGATGAGTGCGGTGGCGGAGGCATACGCCTCCCAGCAGCCGTTGCGCCCGCAGGTACACGGCTCGCCGTCCAGCACGAGCAGGGCATGGCCAACCTCCGCGCCCGTGCCGCCCACGCCGCTGATGATACGCCCGTCCTGAATGATCCCACCGCCCAAGCCTGTTCCGAGCGTGACCATCACCATGTTTCGGCAGCTCACGGCCGCCCCGGCCACCGTCTCGGCCAGCGCGGCGCAGTTGGCGTCGTTGCTCAGTCGGCAGGGAAGACCGAGCTGCGCGGTTATCATGGCGCAGATCGGGACGTCGAACCAGCCCAGATTATACGCCCGCGCGACCACGCCGCGATCACTGTCGCACGTGCCGGGTGCGCCGATACCGACGGAGACGCAGTCCGAGGCCGTGACGTTCGCCTGCGCCATCGCCGATTGCACGGCGCGAACCATATCCGCCGCGACCTGCTCGGCGGGACGTGCGGCCAGTGTCGGCACACTGACCTCCGAGACGATCTTGTGCTGCTCATTTACCACGCCCGCGGCGATCTTCGTGCCGCCGAGGTCAATACCGATGCGATACATAGCGCTCGCTCCCTTGCAGTAGAAATAAAGACCGGGGCGGGCTTGCTGCCCGCCCCGGGTCGAGGTGTCGATGCTGCCGTCTCAGATATGGGTCACAAAGTCCGTGTTCACGGGGACGGTGCGCCCGATGTCGGAGGACTTGATACTGCCGAAGATGACGCGCATGGTCGTCAGCGCCTCCTTGCCGGACACCTCCGGCTCACGATCCTCCACCAGCGCGGAGATGAACTCGTCGATCACGCCGGAGGTTTCGGGAATGCTGTCGAAGCTGTAGCTCGTGCGGTTGCCGTCAAGGTCGGTGACGACGATGGGCGCGTTCGGCTCGCTGTAAATGAGCATCAGCCCCTTGGTGCCGTACAGCACCGTGGACTGGCACTCCTTGCCGTAGACCGTCCAGCTCGCTGCCAGCGTGCCGAGTGCGCCGCCGGACATCTTCAGGATGCACAGGGCGTTGTCGTCCACGCTGATGAGCTTGCCGTCCGTGTCACGCTTGTTCAGCGTGACGACCTTGGCGGTCGTCTCCACGACCTTCTGCCCCAGCAGATAGTGGAGCAGATCGACCTTGTGGATGCCCATGTCGGACAGTGCGCCCATTGCGGCCTTGTCCTTATCGAAGAACCATGCGTCGCGGTCGGGCGACCAGCCCTCCGGGCCGGAGTTGCCGAACACGGAGCGGAACGTGATGATGTCGCCGATCACACCCGCCTCCAGCAGCTTCTTGGCCTTGCGATGTACCGGGTCGAAGCGCATATTGTGGCCGACCATCAGGTATTTGCCGTTGCGCTCCGCCGCCGCGACCATGCTCTCGCACTCCGCGAGCGTCACCGCCATGGGCTTTTCGCACAGGACGTGCTTGCCCGCGTACAGTGCCGCCGTGCAGATCTCCGCGTGGCTGCGGTTCTCCACGCAGATGGACACGGCATCGATCTCCGGGTCATCGACGAGCTGATAGAAGCTGTCGTAGACCTTGCCGCCGTACTTGGCGGCCATCTCGTTTGCACGCGCCGCGTTCTTGTCGTAATATGCCACGACCTGCGCGTTGGGGTTGGCCGCGTATTCGGGCAGATGGCGAAGCTGCGCGATCTTGCCGCAGCCGATGATACCGACTCGGATCATAAAAGCGTACCTCCTCAGAAATCCTCAAATCCGCCGCGTTCAGGGCGGCGTACCTATATGGGACTATTTTAACAAATTCCGCGCCGGTTGAAAAGCCCCTTTTGCGTTACTTTGCAAATTTTTTCACAAAATTTGCGCCGCCACCGTCAGCGCGCAGCCGTTTTGCTCGGTATAATCGAGCGTCACGCCCTCCGGCAGCGCCAAACGGCTGAGGCGCAGCAGCGGCCCCTTGCCCGTCAGCTTGAAGAGGGACTCCTTGGCCGTCCACGTCTCCCAGAAGCGGCGGCAGTCGCCGTCCTCGCCGGGGCGGAGGTAGGCCATCTCCGCGTCGGAGCAGACGCGGCGCATGAATTTCTCCTGCACCGAGCGCACGGCCTCCACGTCCACGCCCACCGGGACATCCGCCGTGACGCAGACCGCCCACGCGCCGGAGTGGCTGACGGAGAGGTAGACGCCCGAGGCCGTCACTGTGGGCTTGCCGTCCTCATCCCAAACGAGCGGGACGTCCGCTTCGCCGCAGCCGAGCCTTGCCGCCAGCATCCGCCGCGCCAGCAGCTCCCCGGCCACGGTGCGCTTGCGGTCGTCCTCCCCGGCAATATCCGCCACGCGGCGGCGGCGCGTACCGTCCATCATTGCGGTCACGCGGCGTTCCTCCGCGTCCGACAGCACCCGAATGTCATACCATTGCACTTCCATAGCTCTTATCCTCCTGCGGCGATGTTTTCTTTGATGATATTGTAGCGCGTTCCGGCGGATTTGACAAGGGGGAAAGCCGCGCCGCAGGCGCGGAACGTAAAACGGGAACGGCTGTGCCGTTCCCGTTCTCGCTTTTTATTTACTTCTCGTTCTCTTCGTTTTTCTCGCGCTGCAAGCGTTCCAACTCGGCGCGGAGCTGGCGGTTCTCCGTCTGGATCTGCTCCAGCTGGCGGCGGATCGGCGTAAGCTGCCGCTTCAGCTCGCCCGCCACGGCGGCGCGATACGCGGTAAGTTTCCCGGCCGCCGACAGCGCCGACAGCGCCAGCACCGTGCCTCCGGCCAGCAGCACGGCCTTCCGCGCGTCTACCTTCCGCAGCGTCCTCACCGCCTCCGGCAAGCGGCTGTCCTGCACGGCCTTGGCGATCTCCACCTCCACCGACAGCGGGTTCCTCCGTCCCAGCGTCCATTCCTTCTTCATCTCGCGCCCTCCTGTTCGTTTGATTTTTCATCCTCAGTATGCCATACACCAAGCGCGAAGACAAGCGGGCGTTTTCGCCTCGGAAGATCCGCGACAGGGTGAGTCCAAATCTACCATACCACCGCGCGGGGAAAAACGCAAGAGAAAGTTTCCGCTGTGCGGCGATTTCTCCGATTTTCTCTATAAAAGACGCGGAAAGGGCGCAAATATCCACATTTTGCCGCATTGACAGCGGTGCGCCCCGTGGTGTAGTATCGGAGCATATTTTTTATGGGGAGATGGCGCGGATGAAGTATATTTTCGTAACGGGCGGCGTGGTGTCCGGGCTGGGCAAGGGCATTTGCGCGGCGTCGCTGGGGCGGCTTTTGAAGCAGTGCGGCCTGCGGGTGCGCAATCAGAAGTTCGACCCGTACCTGAATGTCGATCCGGGGACGATGAGTCCCTACCAGCACGGCGAGGTCTTCGTCACCGACGACGGTGCGGAGACGGACCTCGACCTCGGACACTACGAGCGCTTCGTGGACGAGGCACTGACGGGCGAAAGCTCCGTGTCCTCCGGCAAGATCTTCTGGTCGGTACTCAACCGCGAGCGGCAGGGCGGCTACCTCGGCGGCACAGTGCAGATCATCCCGCATATCACCGACGAAATCAAACGCCGTCTCTACGCGATGGACGACGGTCACACCGACGTGGTCATTGCGGAAATCGGCGGCACGGTGGGCGACATCGAGAGCCAGCCGTTTTTGGAGGCCATCCGTCAGGTGGCGGCGGAGCAGGGGCGGGAGAACGTGCTGTTCATCCACGTGCCGCTCATCGTGGCCATCCCCGGCAGCGGCGAGCTGAAGAGCAAGCCCACCCAGCACTCCGTCAAGGAGCTGCTGAGCGTGGGCATTCAGCCGGACGTGCTGGTCTGCCGCACCGACAGTCCGCTGCCGCAGGACGTGCGAGACAAGATCGCCCTGTTCTGCAACGTCGAGGCGGACTGCGTCATCCCCAACCTCACCGCCTCCACGCTCTACGAGGTGCCGCTGCTGCTGGAGCGCGAGGGGCTGTGCCGCGTGGTCTGCCGCAAGCTGGGACTGGGCAGCGGCGAGCCGGACATGCGCCACTGGCGCGAGATGGTGGAGGGCATCCACCGCGCCGAGAACCGCCATGTGACGATCGCGCTGGTCGGCAAGTACACCGAGCTGCACGACGCCTATCTGAGCGTGGCGGAGGCACTCTTCCACGCCGGGACGGCCTGCGCCGCGCAGGTGAACATCCGCTGGGTGGACAGCAGCACCCTGACGGCGGAAAATATCGCGTCCAAGCTCGCGGGCTGCGACGGGATCTTAGTCCCCGGCGGCTTCGGCGACCGCGGGATCGAGGGCATGATTTTGGCCGCGCAGTACGCGCGGGAGCAGGGCGTGCCGTATTTTGGGATCTGCCTCGGGATGCAGATCGCCGTCATCGAGTTCGCCCGCCACGGCGCACACTGGGAGGACGCACACAGCGCCGAATTTTCCTCCGTGACCGCCCACCCCGTCATCGACCTCATGCCCGATCAGGTCGGCGTGACCGACAAGGGCGGCACGATGCGCCTCGGCAGGTATCCCTGCCTGCTCGCGCCGGACAGCCGCGCCCGCAAGGTCTACGGCGAGGAGCTGATTTGGGAGCGTCACCGCCACCGCTATGAGTGCAGCAACGTCTTCCGCCCGGAGCTGGAGGCGGCGGGGCTGCGCGTGGCCGGCACGTCCCCGGACGGGCATTTGGTCGAGCTGGTCGAGCTGCCCGACCACCCGTGGTACGTCGGCTGCCAGTTCCACCCGGAGTTCAAGAGCCGCCCCGATCGTCCGCACCCGTTGTTTAAGGGCTTCGTCGCCGCCTCGCTGGCACATCAGGACTGATCACCGCGCCCTACGACCATTCATCGAAGGCACGTGTGCGGGACGATGCACCCCAAGAGTACTTGTTCCGCTTCGCTCCACTGCGTGGGCATTGTCCCCTACAAACGAAAACTGCCGCCCCGTTCATTTTATTCCGATCGCGGCCAAAGGCCGCCCCTACCTTTGCCGCAAAGCGGCAAAGGCGCGATTTGATAATCGCCACCCCTCCCGGGTGGGTCATCCAAAGGGAGGGCCGCAACCCTCCCTTTGGTCGTTTCAAGGAGAGGGGATTTTTAAGGGGAGAGGGAAATTCGAAATCCCTCTCCCCTTAAATGGCGCTTTTGGGTACTTTTGTCGCTATTGACAAAAGTACCCCGCCGGAGGCAAAAAGAAAACACAAAAAAGAGAACGGCTCTCGCCGTTCTCTTTTCGCGTTATAGCGTTATTTTGCTCAGTGCTTCTTCTTCCCGACCCAAGCCATGCCGGTGACGGAGAGGATGGCAGTAGCAGCGTACACGCCGACGCCCGCGTCAAACGTGGTGGCGGAGGCGGCCTTTCCGGTCGTGGTGGTCGTGGTCGTTCCGGTGGACGAGCCGCCGATGTTGATGAAGGGGCGGCTGGTGGAAACCGTCTCCGTCTCGATCACGAACTTGGAGAAGTGGTTGGTGTCCCAGCTGAACGTTTTGTTTTTGTAGCCGGCGCCGCCCATGCGGGTGCGGGTGCTGCCGTCCTCATCCGCGTAGTAGTAGCACACGAGCTGCTGACGGAAGCCGGGCGCGGCCGCCCACGGCACGGTCACGGTAATGGTGCCGTTCGTGTTTTTGCTTGCTTCCTGGAAGAGATTCTCGGTGGAAAAGTCACTGCGCTGAGCCTTTGCCTCCAACGCGTAGGTCACTGTGTTTGCTCCTTTGTCCAATTTCACTACGGTAAGCACCAGTGCTCCGCCTTCACTTACATTATTGGCAAGGGTCTCCAGCGCGGTCTTGTCGATGGTCAGCGTGGCGAGGTCGGTCA
>CAVGSO010000002.1:76006-83270 GCA_963631875.1 Firmicutes bacterium CAG:341
TGTCTCCGCCCACGCGGCGGGAACAAGCGTCAGCGTCATGACCAGCGCAAGGATGGTTGCCAATAGTTTCTTCATTGCATTTCCTCCTGATAACATAAAAATTTGGTATATAAATCCGATGTTTCGGGCTTCACCCGAAACGCCCGTTTACTCCCTCTCCTGGGGGAGAGGGAGTAATAAAATTATTGTAACAGATTCGTTACCAAAAGCAAGAGGAAAATGCAAAAAAGTTGAAATATTTTGAGGAAACGGATTGCCACACCGGTGTACGCACCGGGCCGCCTTTGCACAAGGGAGGCATTTCCGCGCCCTTGGCGCGATGGAACGATGCGGCCATTTCGGCAAAAACCACCGGGCGGCTTGGATTTCCGCCCGGTGGTTTGGTGTATTGACGTTAACCGATAAAGCCGCCGAGGTCGGGCGGGAGGTCGTCCGTTTCGGTCGGACCGGTCTGCACAGGCTCGTCCGTGGTGCCGTCCGTCTCGTCCTCATCGTCCTGCGCGTGCGGCATATTGGCGTTGCTGCTCGTGTCTTCGCCGAAGAAGCCGCCCGTGGACACCATCACATAGGAATCCTCGACCTCAATGTCCTCATGCCCCTCAATCAGCTCACGCTGATAGTTGAGCATCGACCCGGTCACGGTCGTCACCGAGCCGTCCTCGTCCACAATATTCAGGGTGTAGGTCGGGGAGGTATGCATGGTGCAGACGGTGGTGGGAACGCTGTCCGTGGCGCACAGCGCCGTGTAGGTGCGGTCGCCGCGCACGTCGAGCGTGCAGTTCTGCGAGGCGAGCATGCCGCTGTCGGCGCAGACCGTCACGGAGGTCACGCCGGAGCAGGAGAAGAAGTCCTTGTCGGCAAGATCTTCGTGGATGGCACTCATGACCTTGCGGAAGATGGCCGAGCAGGGGTTGCCGCTGGCGACGATCTGCTGGTTGTGCTGATAGCCCGCCCAAACGGCGCAGGTATAGTACGGCGTGTAGCCGACGAAGTAGCGGTCCTTGTTGCTGTTGGTTGAACCGGTCTTGCCCGCGATGTGCATTCCGCTGAACTGCGCCTCGTTGCCCGTGCCGACCAGCGCCACCTCCTGCAGCAGCTTATTCATGATGGCCGCCGTGGTGTTCTTGATGGCCACGGTGGACTGCGCCTCGTTCTCCAGGATCACGTTGCCGTTGGCATCCTCCACGCGGATGAACGTTCGGGGCTTGGTGTAGATGCCCTCGTTGACGAAGGTGGCGAAGGCCGCCGCCATCTCCTCCGTGGTCACGCCCTTTTCAAAGCCGCCCAGCGCCATGTTGCCGACCTGCTGAGAGTCGGTATACGTCAGGTTCTCGAAGCCGAGCTTATCCACGAGGAAGTCGTAGGAACGCCCCACGCCGTAGGCCATGTTCGTGCGTACCGCGCAGGTGTTCAGGGACTGCGCCAGCGCCGTGTGCAGTGCCGTCAGGCCGCGGTAACGCCAGTCGAAGTTGCGCGGCCACACGTCGCCGTTGAGCAGCATGGGATAGTCGTCGATGACGCTCGCGCCGTTGATTGTCCCGTCGTCGAGCGCGGGCGCGTAGGTGGACAGGGGCTTGATGGCAGAACCGCACTGCCGCGCGTTCACCGCCCAGTTCCAGCCGCGATCGACGGTCTTCTCACCCGAGCCGCCGATCATCGCCACCACGTAGCCGTTGGTGGGGTCTACGACCGTCAGCGCGATCTGAAGCTGATCGGTCGCCTTGTTCCCCTCGCTGTCGGTGTAGCTGGCGGTGTAGGGGATGTTTTCGAGGTTATAGCAGACCTCCTCGGCGATCTGCTGGTACTTCGGGTTTTGGGTCGTGTAGATCTTGTAGCCCTTGCCGTAGACCATGCTGATGGCCTGATCATACGCCGATACCGTCTTCCCGGTGGCGCTGTCCACCTTCTCGGTCAGGCCGTACTTCTCCACGAGCGCCTCCGCCACATTGTCGATCATGGCGTCGGTGAACCACGAGTTCTCGGCGGGGATCAGGTTCTCCGTCGCCTCGGAGGTGTCCTCCTCGGTGTCGGTGTCGGTCGTGGTTGTGGTCGTGGTATCCGCCGTGTCGGCCGTGTCGGTATCGACCGTGCCGGTGCCGACATATTTTCCGGTGACGGTATAGCCGTTGGAGAAGACCACGTCCTCATTCTTGGCCGCTTCATAGGTGGCCTTGTCGATCTTGCCCTGATCGTACATGGCCTCCAGCACCAAGAGCTGACGCTCGCGGTTGTTCTCCCGCGTCCAGTCGCTGCGCAGGGGGTCGAAGCGCGAGGGGTTGTTGGTGATGGCCACGATGCTGGCGCTCTCGGCCAGCGTCAGGTCGCTGACGTCCTTATTGAAATACTTCTGCGCCGCCGTCAGTACGCCGTAGCAGCGGTTGCCGAAGAAGACCTCGTTGAGATACGCCTCCAAAATCTCGTCCTTGGAGTAGCGCTTTTCAAGGTCGAGCGCCTGATAGATCTCCGTGACCTTGCGCTTGACCGTCACCTGATTGTTCCCGGTGACGTTCTTGATGAGCTGCTGGGTGATGGTCGAGCCGCCCTGTACGCTGCTGCCCGTGAGGGTGCGGAAAATGGCGCGGGTCGTCCCCTTCCAGTCTACGCCGTGGTGCGTCTCAAAGCGCTTGTCCTCAATGGCGATGACCGCATCCTGCAGGTGCTTGGGGATCTTGTCGAGATCGACCCAGATGCGGTTCTCGGAGTTGAGGAAAAGCGTCTGGTACATGACCCACTCGCCGGAGTCGGGGTCTTGGTAGTACAGCTCCGTGGAGACGCTCGGCTCGAACTCGTCGAGATAGACCTCCGCCTTGCCGCGTAAGGCACTGTTGACATAGGCCATGAATATCCCGGCAAAGATGGCCGTGGTCAGCACGCACACCAGCAGCAGCGTACCGACGATCCGCCCGGCCTTGCGCCAGCCGTTGCGCTGCCGGGGCGTCATCTGCTCCACACGCACCTCCGCCTCCTGACGGAGATGGTGTGCCTCCTCTCTTACGTCCTGTTGTATGTGCCGGGCGCTCTGCTTCAGGCGGCTCGAAAAGCTTGAGCCGCTCCGTCTGCGCTTGTTTTCACTCAAGACAGGGCACCTTCCTTTCTGTATCCTAAACTGTGCTGCGCGGGGCTTTGGGTATAGACCCACATAAAAACCCACTATAAAAGCTATTTTATCACGCCTGTCAAATCCGAAAAAGAGGCTTTTTTCTCGAAAAACGCCCGTACCGCCCGTGCATTTCGGTAATTATTCCCTATTTTGCCCTATTTCAGTAATGCAAACGGAAGAAAACGGCAATCCATACCGCTTGCATTTTTCTCCGTTGTCGGGTACAATAGGAGCAACACCACAAAGGAGGTCATCCCCATGAGCGAGGATTTCGGCCCTAATTTCATCACATTGACCGACGAGGACGGCAACGACATCGAGCTGGAATACGTGGACGCCATCGAGGTGGACGGCCAGACATATATGGCCTTCTTCCCCACCGTGGACGATGAGGCCGACGAGGCCGCCGCGGAGGACTTCGGTTTGGTCATCCTCAAGTCCGTCATGGAAGACGGCGAGGAGCTGCTCAGCACGCTCGACAGCGACGAGGAGCTGGAAAAGGTCTACGACCGCTTCATGGAGCAGCTCATGGCCGACGAGGACGAGGAGAACTGACAGCATTTTTCCCTCAAACGGGGTATACTATATATATTGTACCCGTCCGCCCCGCGTTCAGCGCACCCCCGGTAGGCGTTCGTAGGGGGCGGTGTCCCCGACGCTCCGTCTTTCGGCCGGATTTTTCGCCAAGACGAGGCGCGGCGGCGAAGGCGTACTTTCTGTACGTCGAGACGGTGCAACGAGGTTTTGGCAAAAAAGATGCCGAAAAGCCCCCTTGAACGATGGGCAGCGGCTCTATTTATCCTGACATTAGTTATACGGGACGTCGGATCGGTAAATGGTTTGCAGACCTCCCGCCTGTTTTCTGCGGGCGGAAGCTGGGAGCAGTAAAGTTGGCCGGAGACGACCCACCTGCGAGTTGTGCAGGTTATAACATGGTCGCTGCCTGTCGTTGAGCAAACGAACCCTGCCGAAAGGCAGGGCTCGTTTGCGTAAAAATGCAGGCTTGTGTTTATGGAAACGAGTTCGGTGCTATACCGAACTCGTTTTATAAGCGATTTTCTATGTCTGTCCCTCACGCATCGATTCCGCGGCTGGTGAGGTATTTCTTGACCATCAGGGCGACCTTGAAGGTGATGGCGTCGTCGAACTCGCGCAGGTCGAGACCGGTGAGCTTCTTGATTTTTTCGAGGCGGTAGACGAGCGTATTGCGGTGGACGAAGAGCTTGCGTGCCGTCTCGGAAACATTGAGGTTGTTCTCGAAGAACTTGTAGATGGTGAAGAGCGTCTCCTGATCGAGCGCGTCGATGGGATTTTTCTTGAAGACCTCCTGCAGGAACATCTCGCACAGCGTGGTGGGGAGCTGGTAGATCAGGCGGCCGATCCCCAAATTCTCGTAGTTGATGACGTAGCGCTCGGTGTCAAAGACCTTGCCGACCTCGATGGCGATCTGCGCCTCCTTGTAGCTCTTGGCCAAATCGCGCAGATGCAGCGTCAGCGTGCCGATACCCACGAAAACGCGGCTCTCGCCGTCAACGCGCAGGGCTTCCTCAATGCGCCGCGCCACAGCGTCCAAATCGCGCCCGGTGGCGTTCTCGTCCATCTGATGAATGAGCGCGACGTCGCGGTCGCCGATGCTGATGACGAAGTCGTTCTGCCGATCGGGGAAGAGGCTCTGAACGGCGTCCACCGAGACGCTGTCCACCCGCTCGTCCACCGGGCGAATCACGAACACGCCGCGCGCCGTCTCGGCGGCAACGTGCAGCTCCTTGGCGCGCATATAGATGTCGCTGATGAGGATGTTGTCGGAAATGATGTTCTTAATGAACGAACCCTTGTCGTGCTTTTCCTCATAATAGCTCTTGGCGGAGTTGAGCGCGACGGCGGCCATGCAGCAGACGGTGCGGCTCATGCTGTCGTCTCCGCTGGCGAAGACCGCGTAGTCAAAGCCCGAACCCCAGCTCGGCAGTGCCTTGAAGCACTTGCCCTCCAGCGCGATACACGTCCCGTCGGCGGCGGTGATCGGCTCGATAAACTTGCCCCACCGCTTGCCGATGCCCGTCAGCTCGCTGCAGGCGATGACTGTGCCCTCCGCGTCAATGACGCCGATGGTGCGATCCGTGGTCTCCTTGAATTGAAGTACTGAATTTTGAAATATTCTGCCCGACATAGCCGCATCCTCCCGCAAAATCCCAAATGGGTGTTTGTGCAATCTGCTCAGTAGTTGCCCCTATTATACCGTCATAATAACGATTTTGCAAGCATTTTTTTATCTTTCTTACAAAAATCTTGCTGACTTTTTTGCGGATATGTCAAAAAATTCAAAGGCCGCATTCCCGCCGCAAAGCGGCAGCCTCCGAATCCGTCAGCTCGCGCCATTGGCCGGGCAGCAGCGTCTCCGGCAGCGTCAGCGGCCCCATCGAGAGGCGGTGGAGCGTCCGCACCGGGGCGTTCCGCGAGGCGAGCATCCGCTTCACCTGATGGAATTTCCCCTCCCGCAGCGTCACAATGCACCTGTCCGGGTCGAGCAGCTCCAGCCCGGCGGGGAGGCACTTCGTGCCGTCGGCGAGGGTGATCCCGGCGGCGAAGGCCGCCGCGTCCGCGGCGGTGAGCGCACCGTCCACCTGCGCCAGATAGCGCTTGTCCACGTGGTATTTCGGGCTGAGCAATCGGTGCGCCAGCTCGCCGTCATCCGTCAGGAGCAGCAGCCCCGTGGTGTCCTTGTCCAGCCGCCCCACGGGGGCAGCGCCGATGCGCCGATACGACTCCGGGAGCAGGTCCAGCACCGTCGGCTGGCATCGATCCTCGGTGGCGGTCAGCACCCCGGCGGGCTTGTGGAGCATGATATAGGTGCAGCCGCCCAGCGACAGCCGCTCGCCGCAGACGGTCACGGCGGCAGAGGGATCGATCTTCGTCTCGGCGGACTCGACGGTCACGCCGTCCACACGCACCTCTCCGCGCCGCACCAGCGCCTTGACCTCCCGCCGCGACCAGCGGCCCGTGTTCGCCAGCAGCTTGTCCAGCCGTTCCATCGTTCCCCCTCCTTTTTTCATCTCTTGCCCTTTATCATAGCATATTTCGCGGCAAATAGAAATACATAAATGGTAAGGGGTGATCAAAATGTATGTGGTGCATTTCAAACGGCGCAGCCTGCTGCTGACGCTCGGCGGCGTGCTGCTGGCCTCGGCGGTGGCGCTCACGCTGGCGGGGTGCTTCGGCGGCAGGGAAGCGGAGGCGGTGACGCTGGGCGACGACGCGGCGCGGGTGGCGTACTTGGAGGGGCTGGGCTGGCAGACGGCGGCGCAGCCGCTGGAAACGCTGGATTTGACGCTGCCGGAGCATTTGGAGACGGCATGGGCGGACTACACCGCGCTGCAAGCGCAGCAGGGCTTTCCGTTCGCGGACTACGGCGGGCAGTCGGTGCGGCGGTATACCTACGCCGTGGGCAACTATCCCGGCGTGCCGCAGGGCGTGCAGGCCAACCTCTACCTCTGCGGCGACACGCTCATCGGCGGCGACATCATCGCCACCGGAAAAGGCGGCTTTCAGCGGGAACTGGCGTACCCGAAGACATGATCACGCAAAAAGAGAACGGCTCGCGCCGTTCTCTTTTTGGCTCTGTGCTTTTTTTGTCCGCTCAGTGCTTCTTCTTGCCGACCCACGCCATGCCGGTCACGGAGAGGATGGCAGTCGCGGCGTAGATGCCGACGCCAGCGTCAAAGGTGGTGGCGGAGCTGGCCTTTCCGGTCGTGGTGGTCGTGGTCGTTGCAGTCGTCCCGCTCGAAGAACCGTTGAGGTCGATATACGCGCGGCTGGTGGAGACGGTCTCGCTCACGACTTCAAACTTGGAGAAGTGGTTGGTGTCCCAGCTAAAGGTGTTGTCCTTGTAGCCTGCACCGCCCATGCGGGTACGGTTGTTGCCGTCCACATAGTAGCACACGATTTGCTGACGGAAGCCGGGCGCGCTCGTCCAAGGCACGGTGATGGTGATGGTTCCGTTTTTATCCTTGTTGGTCTCCTCAAAGACGGGCTTATCATCAACCAACGCGGTCAGCACGTAGGTCGCGGTGGTCGTGGTGGTCGTCTGCGTGGAGGTGGTACCCTCGTCTGTCTTTTTCACGACAAGCTCCAAGCTGTGATCAGCACTCACCTTGTCGGTGATGGTCT
>CAVGSO010000003.1:0-64724 GCA_963631875.1 Firmicutes bacterium CAG:341
GGCGCAACTGGAGTCGTGCGTTTTTCGGTGCGCGGCTTCGGCTGCGCACTTTTTTATATTTCAGGAGGAGATGCACATGAAGAAGTTATTAGCAACCATCATGGCGTTGGTGCTGGCGTTGACGCTTGTGCCTGCCGCATGGGCGGGTAGCAGCGACAATACGGCGCAGAACGAAAATGTGAAAGAAACTGTTTATGCCGCAGAAGTTGACGCGGTTAAATATGAGACGCTGGAAGCGGCGGTTGAGGCAGTCAGTGACACGGCGAAGACCATCCTGCTGCTGACACCCACAGATCTGAGCAGCAAGCTTGCAATTAGTGGCAAATCCGTTACACTTGATTTGAACGGAAAGACACTGACAAGTGAGGCAGGGATAGAGTTAAAAAACAAGGCAGCCTTGACTGTAAAGGACAGTGTTGGGGCTGGCAAGATCATGTTGAGCAAGTCCAGTTTGAGTGTGAACAGTTCGACTTTGAAAATAGAAAGCGGAACAATCGAGATTAACCCCAAGAGCACAGGATCCCATACGATTGCGATGTTTAGTGACAGCAATGTGGAAATGATCGGCGGAACGGTGATTGCGCATAAAACCGCTTGCTTTAACCTCGGATATTTCGGAACGCAAAGCATTTCTGTGACTGGCGGCACACTCATTTGCAACGATGGTGCTACGCCTGTGATTGGGATCAGCAGATTCGCGAGTCCGCAGCCTTATGTAACGATTGAAATCGGCGGCAGCGCGAACGTTCAAATGAAACCGGAAAGCGGAAAAGCGAATGTCTTGGTTTCCGGTGCAGCGGAAAGTGATAAAATCACCGTCACCGGCGGTACGTTTGATGTTGACCCCAGCACCTATCTTGCCGAAGGCTACAAGGTGACCGAGGAAACAAAGGACTCGGCTGCGACCTACACCGTCAGCATTAAGACCTACACCGTCACGTTCAACACCCTGCTCGGCAGCAAGGTCAATAGTCAGACCGTGAACCACGGCAATGCTATCGAGGCCGTAACGACCACCCGCGACGGCTACGAGTTCAAAGGCTGGTACAAGGACAGCGGGTTCAATACCAAATGGGATACCACCACTGGTGTGACTGAAGACATGACTCTCTACGCCAAGTGGGAGAAGCTTGCCTCCGCGGATACCGACACGAAGAAAGAAGATACAACTACGAAGACCGAAACGGTCGTGGATACCAGTAAAAACACGGCTACCGAAACCGTGACCGAAACAACTAAGACCAACGCAGTAACGGTGGAAACTAAAACGGAGACGGTCATCGACACAACCACCAACACCGTGAAGAGTACGACTGAGACGAAAACCACCGAAACCGAGACCGCCAAGACCGAGGTGAAGACCACCAGCACGGGCGACACCAAGACCGCCACAGCCGCCGTCGAGGTGAGCAATGTAAAGACCGAAAAGGTTGCAAATGCTGCCGTGACGATTGACGCAACGGTCGCTGAAACAAACACAAATGCGGATGTGACCACGGTTGAGGTCACGATCCCCAAGACCGAGGCGAAAAAGCTGGAAGCCGCCAAAACCGTCGAGGTCAAGACCGACGTCGGTACGCTGACCATCGACAGCACCGCGCTCAAGACCATCACCGACAACGGCAGCAGTGCCACAGATGAAAAGGTCACGCTGACCATCACCGACACAACGAAGACGGCGCTTCCCGCTGTCAGCGGCGCGGCGAAGTCCTTCCAGCTGACCGCCAAGGTCGGTGACAACGACAAGGCGTTCAAGGACAGCAAGGGTACGATCACCGTCACCGTCCCGATGGCAGCCCCCGGCTTCCGTCAGCAGCACGTGTGCTACTACAATGACAATGGCAAGCTGTCCCGCATGGGCGGCACGGGCTACAAGAACGGCAGCTTCAGCTGGAACACCAACCACTTCTCCGAGTTCGTCGTCGTGACCGAGACCGTCTCCACCAGCCGCGCGTATATCGACCTCAACGGTTCTTCGAGCGGGACGACTGTAACCACGACCACTACGACCACGACCGGAAAGGCCAACTCCGCCACCACGTTTGACGCTGGCGTCGGCATCTACGCCGCAACTGCCATCCTCTCCGTGACAGGTATGGCTTGGGTCGGGAAGAAGAAGCACTAAGCGAGAAAATCACAGAGCCAAAAAGAGAACGGCGCAAGCCGTTCTCTTTTTGCTTATATCCCCTTGTATTTCCGCCGGGTGGCCAGCCCGCCGCGGATGTGGCGCTGTGACTTGTTCTCGTCCAAGATGGCCTTTACCTGACGGTAAAGCGTGCGGTCGCACTGCGGCAGACGCTCCGCGAGGTCCTTATGTACCGTCGATTTGCTCAGCGCGAAGTGCTTGGCGGCGGCGCGGACGGTCGCCCGGTTCTCTATGACGTAAAGAGCCACGTCTCTGGCTCGGTTCTCCAAATCGGCTTTGATAGCACACCACTCCCATGCTCTTACTGGCCTATGTATATGGCGCGGCGCGGGAGATTATGACGGTGCGCCCGCGGGTATCTTTCGGACAAGCGGTGCATAGGCTGTTGTGAGCAAGGGAGGGAGCGTAATGCGCAGAGAGATCATGGCCGCGCTGGCGTTGACGGTGCTGCTCTTCGGCAGCGCATATCTGGCCGCCGGGGACGGCGCATCCGACGAGGAAACAGAGGCGGAGACGGCTGCCCCGGTCAGCGACGCGGCGGTGACGCTGCGGGTGCAGGACGACGGGCAGGTGACGGAGATGACGCTGGAGACGTATTTGCAGGGCGTGGTGCGCGGCGAAATGCCCGCCAGCTTCGAGCCGGAGGCACTGAAGGCACAGGCCGCAGCGGAGCGGACGTATGTCTTTTACCAACTCGCGGCGGGGCGCAAGGACGCGCACCCGGAGGCGGACGTATGCACCGACCACGCCTGCTGCAGCGCGTTTTTGTCGGAGACGGCGGCGCGGGAGAAATGGGGCGGCGACTACGAGGCGTGGGAGGCGCGTATCGAGCGGGCGGTGGCGGAAACGGACGGTCAGGCGGTGCTGTACGGCGGCGAGCCGATCTTGGCGGTCTTCCACTCCTCGTCTGCGGGGCAGACCGCCGCGGCGGGTGACGTGTGGAGCGGCGATCTGCCGTACCTGCGCAGCGTGGCCAGCCCGGAGGACGAGACGAGCGTCCCGAATTATTACAGTGTGGCCTCGTTCACGGCGGATGAGGCGCGCAAGCGGCTGCTGGCCGTGAGGCCGGGGCTGACGCTGAGCGGCACGCCGGAGGACTGGCTTGGCGCGGTGACGCGCAACGCTTCCGGCCGCGTGGAGACGGTGGCGTTGGGCGGCGAGACGTGGCGCGGCACGGAGATACGCGCGGCGTTCGGCCTGCGCTCGGCGTGCTTCACGGCGCAGGCAGACGGCACGAGTCTGACGTTCCGCGTGACCGGGTACGGCCACGGCGTCGGCATGAGCCAGTACGGCGCGAACACGCTGGCGCAGCAGGGCAAGACGTGGCGGGAGATCCTGCAATGGTACTACGCGGGCGTGACGATCGGGCCATACAGTGCGGAGACGTGAAAACGGAGACGGGAACCGCCGTCCCCTCTGGGTATTTCTCGGAGGGGACGGCGGTTGATTTGCCGAACGATGGACTATTTATCGAACGACGGGTTTGTGAAGTAGACGTTTTTCTCGTTGAGGCGATCCTTGGCCAGCCGCAGCCCCTCGCCGAAGCGCTGGAAGTGGACGATCTCGCGGGCGCGGAGGAACTTGATGGCGTCGTTCACGTCCGGGTCGTCGCTGATGCGCAGGATGTTGTCATACGTCAAGCGGGCTTTTTGCTCGGCGGCAAGGTCCTCCGTCAGATCGGCGATCATGTCGCCGGAGACGGCGATCGAACCCGCCGAGAACGGGAAGCCGGACGCGGCGGTGGGGTAGACCCCGGTGGTGTGGTCGATGAAATAATCCTCAAAGCCCGCGCTTTTGATGTCCTCTTCCGTCAAGTTCCGCGTGAGCTGGTAGACGATCGTCCCGACCATCTCCAAATGCCCCAGCTCCTCTGTGCCGATATCCGTCAGCAGCCCCTTCAGCTCGGCGTAGGGCATGGAGTAGCGCTGGCTGAGGTAGCGCAGCGACGCGCCCAGCTCGCCGTGCGGCCCGCCGTACTGCGAGATGATGGCGGCGGCCAGCCGCGGGTTCGGGTTTTTGATCTTCACGGGATATTGCAGCTTTTTCTCATACACAAACATGGCTCATTCCCCCTTTGCCTCCCACGGCCACGGGTCGCGCAGCCATGCGTAGCCGTCCGACGTGATGTCCGTTTGCAGCAGCGGCCCGCACTTTTCGCGGTAACGCTGCTGCCCCTCCTGACCCAGTCGGATGTACGACCGGTACAGCGCCAGTGCCTCCTTGTCGTCCGCGTGGGTGGTCAGGTACAGCCCCAGCTCGTCGATGGCGAAGTCCAGCGCCATCAGCTCCAGCAGCGGGCCGTCCACCTGCGGGAAGCGGGAGCGCAGCTCCTTGTGGAACGGCAGATCCAGCCCGGGGAAGAGCGTCCCCTGCCGCAGCGCCTCCTGATCGTCGTAGCGCATGGGGTCGCTGCTCTGAACGGCGACATAGGGAAAGGCCAGTGCACCGCACGCGGGGAGCTGCCCCGCGCCCTCGCGGCAGACGGCGGCGACCTCCTCCCGCGTCGGCACGGGGGAGTCGTTGGTTCTCTCGGTATACAAGAGAAATTCCTCCTTTTTCCTGAGTTATGAAGCCGCCTCGGCGGCTCAGTACAGTCTATGACCGTGGCCGAGGCGGCGTTACGGCGCGGAGACGGCGGCCGCGTAAAAAACCGTTTCCATTTCCGGCGCGGTGTGATACAATGGAGCAAAGGCGCATATGCTCCCGATGAGGGAGGGGAGGCGCGTGGTGTTCGTCATCCTGCGGAGAAAGCGGCTCACGGTGGTGCTATTGGTGGTGCTGACGCTCGTCGCGTGCTGCCTGCCGTCGCCGCACTCGGCCTCGGCGGCCGCGGGGCAGACGCGCCCGGTGGCGGTGCTGGACGCGGGACACGGCGGCGCGGACGGCGGTGCCGTCTCGCCGAGCGGCGTGGCGGAGAGCGGGCTGAATTTGGCCATCACGCGGTGTCTTGCGCAGGTGCTTGCCTTTTTCGGCCAGCCGACGGTGCTGACGAGGACGGACGAGAACGCCCTGTGCGACCCGTCGAGCGAGACACTGCGCGAGCAAAAGGTCAGCGACACGCGAAACCGCGTGTCGCTGGTGAACGGCTGCGCCGGGGCGCGTTTGATCAGTCTGCACCAGAACGCCCTGCCGGGGCATCCTGCGGTGCGCGGCGCACAGGCGTTTTACAACGGCGCAGAGGGCGCACAGATGCTGGCACAGCGGGTGCAGGACGCGCTGAACGCGGCGGTGAACGTCTCCGACAAGGAGAGCCGCCGTATCGGCGAGGAAATTTATTTGATGAAGCACGCGGAATGCCCGGCGGTGCTGGTGGAGTGTGGGTTTCTGTCGAACGAGGCGGAGACGGCACTGCTGCAGCAGCCGGCATACCAACTGCGTCTCGCGGCGGCCATCGCCGCTGGGTATTTGCAATATGTATACGAATGAGGGAGAGCTATGAAGGCGAAAACGGTGTTTTTCTGTACGGAATGCGGCAGTGAAAGCCCCCGCTGGTCGGGACGCTGCACCGTCTGCGGCGCGTGGAACTCAATGGTGGAGCAGGCGCCGGAGCGCACGCCGAAGGGCGGGCGCGTCTCGAAGGGGAGATTGCCCGCGAAGGTCTCGCGTATCACGGAAATGCAGGCCGACGAGGAGATCCGCTTCTCCACCGGGATGGGCGAGCTGGACCGTGTGCTGGGCGGCGGCGCGGTGCGCGGCTCGCTCGTGCTGGTCGGCGGCGCACCGGGCATCGGCAAATCCACGCTGCTGCTGCAAATCTGCCAGCAGCTCGGGCAGTTTGCCAAGGTGCTGTACGTCTCCGGCGAGGAATCCACCCGCCAGCTCAAGCTTCGCGCGCAGCGACTTCGGGTGGACAGCGAGAACCTCTTCGTCCTCTCGGAGACGCGGCTCGGAGACGTGCTGGAATGCGTGGAGAGCGAGCAGCCGGACATCCTCATTGTGGACTCCATACAGACGCTCTATAATGAGGACTTGGACTCCCCGGCGGGCGGCGTCGGGCAGGTGAAGGACTGCACGATGGCCTTGATGCAGGTGGCCAAGGGGCAGGGCGTGACGGTCTTCGTCATCGGCCACGTCAACAAGGAGGGCAGTATCGCAGGGCCGAAGGTGCTGGAGCATATGGTGGACTGCGTGCTGTACTTCGAGGGCGACCGCCACATGACGTACCGCATTCTCCGCGCGGCGAAGAACCGCTTCGGCGCGACGAACGAGATCGGCGTCTTCGAGATGATGGACACCGGGCTTCGTGAGGTGGAGAACCCCTCGGAAATGCTGCTCTCCGGCCGACCCGCCGACGCCTCCGGGACGTGCGTCACGTGCGTCATGGAGGGTGCGCGTCCCGTGCTGGCGGAGGTGCAGGCGCTGCTTGCGCCGTGCAGCGGAGCGCGGCCGCTGCGCAGCAGCAACGGCTTTGACTATAACCGCGCCGCCATGCTGCTGGCGGTGCTGGAAAAGCGCGGCTCGCTCAAGGTCAGCCAGTGCGACGCCTACCTCAACATCATCGGCGGGCTGACGCTCGACGAGCCGGCGGCAGACCTTGCGGCGGTCGTGGCCATCGCCTCAAGCTACCTCGATAAGCCCGTCCCCGGCACTATGGCGGCGGTCGGCGAGGTGGGACTTTCCGGCGAGATACGCAGCATTGCCCACATGGAGCAGCGGCTCTCGGAGGTAAAGCGGCTCGGCTTCACCCACTGCATGATCCCGGCGCACCGGGCGCGGGATCTGAAAGCACCCGCGGGGTTGGAGCTTTTGCCGGTGGAGAATATTTCGCGCGCACTGCGCTTTTTGGCGCAGGGCAAATAGCGGGTCGATAGTGCAGACACGGGTGTCCCCCACTCGGCACACCGGGCGGCGTCTCGCAGGTGTCCAGCGTACACTCACCGCTGCGCTGAAAAAGGCAGTCGTCTGTGCATGGAATCATACCATCACTCCTTTGCCATAGTGTTCCCCAAAACATGGCAGATGATGTATGGCGTATGATGTGAAGTATGTGTTGATGTATAGCGCAGCGGGAGGGGCAGAACCCCTCCCGCTGCACTGTGTTGTTGCGCCTTACAGTGCCTGATAGATCGCCTTGCAGGCACGGTACATTTCGTAGCAGTCGAGCTTTGCCACGACCTCGAACGGCGCGTGCATACTCAGCACAGGCACGCCCGCGTCCAGCGTCGTGATATTCCGGTTGGCCATGTACTGTGCGACCGTGCCGCCGCCGCCGAAGTCCACCTTGCCCAGCTCGCAGAGCTGCCAGCGTACCCCGGCCTTGTCCAGCACCTGCCGCACGTAGCCCACCGTCTCGGCGCTGGCGTCGGATGCGCCGGACTTGCCGCGTGCGCCCGTGTACTTGCAGATGCCCACGCCGCCGTTGAGGTACGCGGCGTTTTTCTTTTCAAACACGTCGGAGAAATTCGGATCGAACGCCGCCGTCACGTCGGCGGAGAGGCAGAAGGAGTTCTCGTAGCACGTTCGCAGCGCGACGCCCTGCCCCTCGCAGAGATCCTGCATGAATGTGTCGAAGGCCGCGCTCTGCATACCCGTCACGCCCATCGAGCCGACCTCCTCCTTGTCCGCGAGGACGCAGACGGCGGTCTTCTCCGGCGTTTCGCACTCCATGAGCGCGTGGAACGCCGCGTAGCCGCAGACGCGGTCGTCGTGGCCGTAAGCACCGATGAGACTGGCGTCAATGCCGATATCCGTGGCGTTCGCGGCGGGGACGGCCTCCAGCTCGGCGGACATCAGATCGGCCTCCGTAATGCCGTACTTCGCGTGCAGCCGCTTGAGAACCTGCATCTTCACGCGATCGGTGTCGTCGCTGTCGCCGATCGGGCGGCTGCCCACCAAGATATTCAGCGTCTCGGCGGGAATGGCCTCGCCGAGCGGCTTTTTGCTCTGCTCACCGCCCAAATGCGGCAGCAGGTCGGTGATGACGAGCTTGGACTCGTCGCCCTCGCCGATACAGACGTCGACCGCCGTGCCGTCCTTCTTCACGACCACGCCGCGCAGCTCGAGCGGGATCGTGACCCACTGGTACTTGCGGATGCCGCCGTAGTAGTGCGTCTTGAAGTACGCCAGCCCGCCGTCTTCATAGAGGGGGTTGGGCTTGAGGTCGAGACGCGGCGAGTCGATATGCGCGGCGGTGAGCTGTGCGCCCTCCGCCAGACTCCGCTTGCCGATGACCGCCAGCATCAGCCCCTTGCCGCGGTTGCAGGTGTAGACCTTGTCCCCGGCCTTGAGTGTCATGCCCCGGCGGTAGAGGGCAAAGCCCTGCTGCTCCGCACGGACGATGGCGGCGCGGGCGGAGAGCCGCTCCGTCTTGCCCTCATTCAAAAAACGCTTATACGCCGCGCAGTAGCTCTCCATCTCCCGCAGCTCGCTCTCGGACAGCACATCGTACCCGTTGCGCTCGTCCCGCAGGAGCTGTTCCTTCAGTGCTTTCATTTCTTCGCTCATGCCTGTTCCTCCTTCAGTATCGTTTGCAGTGCGCGATAGGCCGTCTCCTCGAAGGCGGCGGCGTTCACGCTGTTGTTGACCAGTATATCCGTGCAATGCGCGCGGTAGAAATCGTCCGGCTTCTGCGCCTCGACGCGCAGCCGCGCGTAGTCCTCCGTGAGCGCATCCCGCGCCATGATGCGCTGTACCCGATCCTCCGCCGGGGCAAGTACCGCCACCGTGCGGCGGCACATGCGGCTCAGACCGCTCTCGATGAGGTTGATGGCGTCAATCCCCACCACCGCCGCGTCGCTCTCATCCATGCGGCGCTTCAGCTCACGCGGCAGGAATTCAAAGATGATCCCGTCGAGCCGCGCGAGCGCGGCCGGGTCGGCGAAGACAAGACTGCCCAGCTTCTGCCTGTCGAGGCGGCCATTCGGCAGAAATACCTCGCCGAACGAGTCCGTGAGGGCACGGCGCAGACCGTCGTCATGGCGCAGCAGCTCATGGTAGACCGCGTCGCAGTCCAGCACCTGCCCGCCCAGCCGCCTGAGCGCCGCGAGTGCGCTCGTCTTTCCCGCACCCGTAGGCCCGGTGAAGCCGATGACGAGCGGTGCGGTGTCCACCACGTGAAAGCCCGCCGCCTTTTTCAGTCGGTTGCTCACTGCCAGCCCCAGTCCCGCCTCGTCGGGACACTGGGCGAAGATCTCCGGCACGTCTGTCTCGTCGAACGTCCGCAGCGCGTCAAAGACGTGCTTTGCCTGCGCGAGCTTGTCGTCCTTCGAGCCGAGACGGTGGACAATGTGACCTCCAAAGAGCGGGGCGTACTCATCGAAGCAGATGACGCCCGCGTTCTCCGTCAGGTGCGCGGCGATCCACGCGGCGGTGCGGTGCGGTGACCCGGTCACGGTCGTGACGGGTGCCTTCGGCGCGTAGTGGCGGTATTTCATACCGGGTGCGCGGGGGCGTTCACCATCGCCCATTTGGCGGCGCACCGCGTCATCCACCGCGACCTCACCCAGCACCGCCTCCAACGCTTCCAGCGGCAGCCCGCCGGGACGCAGCAGACGCGGCGGCTGCACCGTCATGTCGATAATGGTGCTTTCCACACCGACGGCGCACGGCCCGCCGTCCACAATACCCTCGATCTTGCCCCACATATCCTCCACCATGTGCTGTGCGGTGGTGGGGCTGGGGCGACCCGATGTATTCCCGCTGGGCGCGGCGATCGGTGTGTCCGCCGCAGCGATGATCGCCCGCGTGACCGGATGGTCGGGGCAGCGAACGCCCACCGTCTCAAGACCGCCCGTGGTGCGCAGCGGCACACAGTCCCGCCGAGGCAGGATCATCGTCAGCGGCCCCGGCCAAAACCGCGCTGCGAGCTGATACGCCGCCTGCGGCACGCGGACGCAGCAGCGGTCGAGCCAGCTCGCCTCCGGGACGTGGAGGATGAGCGGGTTGTCCTGCGGGCGACCCTTGGCCTCGAAAATACGGCGCACCGCATCCTCGTTCAGACCGTCTGCGCCGAGACCGTAGACCGTTTCCGTCGGAATGCCGACCAGCCCGCCGCGGCGGAGGATGTCCGCCGCGGCCTGTATGGCGTTTTCGTCCCGTTCCGGGTGGAAAATGATGGTTTCCAAAGGGATGACCTCGTTTCAAAAAGTATACTTACAGTCCAAGATCCTCGCCCACAAGGACGACCTTGATGCGTCCCTTGACTTTGCTGAAGCGGGTGATGACCATCTGACAGCAGATACAGTCGGGACTGGTGCAGTCGCCGCACTGGCCGTTGACGGCGCAGGGCGTCTTGATATCAAACCGCTGGGCGTTCGCCGGGGCGGCGACGTTGCGGGCGCGGGCGATGGCAGCGTCCAAGTTGCCCATCACCTTGTTCATCCCGGCCACGATGATGACCTGCTTTGGCCCAAAGCACAGCGCGGCCACGCGGTTGGCCTGACCGTCGAGGTTGACGAGCTGGCCGTCAATGGAGATGGCGTTGCTGCTCATGAGGAACGTGCCGCACGAGAGCGCCTGATGGAGCAGCTCGTCCCGCTCCTGCGGCGTCTTCGCGGTGTCGCGGTCGATGAGCGGCTGTCCGCGCTGCGCCAGCTTTTCCTTGATACCGAGCTGATCCACGGTCATCACACCGCCCCACGAGACGGTATGGTCGGCGGGAATCAGCGCCAGCACCTTCGCCACGGCCTCCTCGGCGGTGGGACAGTAATAGCCCTCCATGTTCCGCTTTTCAAGTGCCTGCACGAGCTTTGCGCCGGACTTTGCGTACATCATTTTCTTGGGATCGTTCATGATACTTGCTCCTTTCCTTCTTGCAGCCGCTGGGCTTGTTCGTTGAGTATCAGTGCGTCGATAAGGGTATCGAGATCGCCGTTCATGACGGCGGTGATGTTGAAATTTTTGCTCTCCCCGGTGAGCCGATGGTCGGTGACACGGTTTTGGGGAAAGTTGTAGGTGCGTATCTTGCCGCTTCGGTCGCCCGTCCCGACCTGACTTTTCCGCGTGGCGGCGATGGCGGCGTGCTGCTTCTCCCGCTCCGTTTCGTAGAGCTTCGAGCGCAGGAGCTTCATGGCGCGGTCCTTGTTTTTATACTGACTGCGCTCGTCCTGACACTCTACCACCGTCCCGGTGGGCAGGTGGGTAATGCGGATGGCGCTCTCCGTCTTGTTGACGTGCTGACCGCCCGCACCGGAGGAACGGAACGTGTCAATCTGCAAGTCCTTGGGGTCGATGGAGAACTCCACCTCCTCCGCCTCCGGCATGACGGCCACGGTCGCGGCGGAGGTCTGTATCCTGCCCGACGACTCCGTCTGCGGCACACGCTGGACGCGGTGCGTCCCGGCCTCGAACTTCAGGCGCGACCATGCGCCCGCGCCTTCAATTTCGGCACTGACTTCTTTTACGCCGCCCAGCTCCGTCATGTTCTCGCTGACGATGCTGAGCGTCCAGCCGCGCCGCTCGGCGTACATCGTATACATCCGCAGGAGGTCGGCGGCAAACAGCGCGCCCTCCTCGCCGCCGATCCCGGCACGTATCTCCAAGATGACGTTTTTCTCGTCGTTGGGGTCCTTCGGCAGCAGGAGACGCTTCAGCTCATCCTCCAGCCGCGCCATCTCCGCCCTCGCCGCGCCCAGCTCCTCCTGCGCCAGCTCGTGCAGCTCCGCGTCGGAGAGCATGGCCTCCGCCTCCGCCTCCGCCTGTGCGGCGCGGCGGTATGCGCGGTAGGCCGCGACGATGGGCGCAAGCTCCTTTTGTTCGCGGCTCAGGGCGGTGAGCACCTCTCGGTCGCCGTAGACGCTCGGGTCGGCGAGCCGCTGCTCCACCTCATGAAGCCGCGCTTCGATCGCTTCCAGCTTTTCCGACATACCGCGCCCTCACTGATTTTCCAGCAGACGGCGGACGTTCTGCACGAAGTCGCCGCGCCAGAATTCATAGCCCTCGCTGTCCGGCCGCAGGGACACCGCCGCCACATGGGGCGCGGCGGTGTAGAGGTCCATCTGCTCGTAGACCTCTTCACTGCGCTGGGTGGTGCTGCGCGTGACGACATAGGCCACGTGGTGCATCTCCAGTCCCCGCCGCTTGAGCAGCGCACGCACCGGGGCGGCCATACGCCCGCCCCAGACGGGGCTTCCGACGATGATGAGCTTGTAGCGGTCGAGCGGCTTTTCCGTCTCAAACGGCTTGAGCGGGCGGGTGGAGGTGCGCATGGCGTCCATGCCGCAGCGCAGGAAGCCGCGCCAGCCGTCGCGCAGCTCCTCGTCGCCGATGGCCGTGACCTCCGCGTCCAGCTCCTGCGCGATTGCCTTGATGGCACGGCGGGTGTTGCCCGTGCGGGAGTAGTAAATACATAAAATATCGCTCACTTCAAACCTCCTGTTCCTCGGCCTGTACGCTTAATGCTTCCCAGTGCGTCATTTCGCCCTCCAGCTCCGATTCCACCGCCTGACGCTGACAGTAGAGGTCATTCAGCTTCTCCGCGTCGCAGGCGGCGCGTTCCATCTCCTTGTCGAGCCGCGCAAGCTCCGCTTCCAGCTTGGCAATGGTCGTCTCACAGATGGTGAGCTGCTTTTTTGCCGCCTGTTGGGCGCGGTTGCCGCGGCTGCTTGATTTTTTCGGCGGTGTCGGCGCGGCGGCGGGTGCGGCAGCGGCGCGTTCCTCCGCCTTGAGCTGACGGTACTGGGCAAAGCCCATCGGATAGTCGCTCACCGCACCGTCCTCAATCTCCCACACGCGCGTGGCGAAGCGGTTGATGAAGTAGCGGTCGTGGCTGACGAAGAGCAGCGCCCCATCGAACGATTCCACCGCCTCCTCGAGCCACTCGCGCGAGGCGATGTCGAGGTGGTTCGTCGGCTCGTCCAGCACGAGCAGGTTGATGTGCTCGTCCATGAGCATACACAGCCGCAAGCGGCTCAGCTCGCCGCCCGACAGCACCGAGACGGGCTTGAACACGTCCTCCCCGATAAACTGATACGCCGCCAGACGGTTGCGGGCGGACTGGGGCGTGATGTCCATCTCGTAGAGCAGCGTGTCCAGTAGGCTTCGCTCCGGGTGGTCAAAGCGAATGACCTGCGGCAGATACGCCGCCTTGATGGCCGGGCCGAGGCGGACACTGCCGCCGTCCGGGCGTTCAAGGCCCATGAGGATGTTCAGCAGCGTCGTCTTGCCCGTGCCGTTCTCACCCAGCAGCGCGATGCGCTCCCCGCCCTCGCAGCGAAGGTACACGTCGCTGAAAAGCTGCTTCTCGCCGAAGCTCTTGCTGAGGCCCTTGATCTGCAAGACCTCGTCGCCCTTGAATTCGCGGCTCTGAAACCGCGCCTCGAGCTTTTTGGCCTTCGTGGGCTTCTGCGTGGTGCGCATTCGCTCAATGCGCTTTTCCATCGAGAATGCCCGCTTATGCAGCGCGTCGTTGCCCATAAACGCCCACAGGTGCATCTGCTCGGCGGCCTTTTCAAGCTGCTGGATTTTCGATTGCTCCTTGAGGTACTGCTTCATGCGCTCTTGATAGCGGCGTTCCTTTTCAATGGCGTAAAAGCTGTAATTTCCGCTGTAAAACGCCGCTTTCCCGTCCTGAATTTCGATAATACGCGTGACGGTACGGTCTAAAAAGTAGCGGTCGTGGCTGATGGTGACGACCGTGCCTCGGAACTTGCGCAGGTATTCCTCCAGCCACTCCGTAGCACGTAGGTCTAAGTGGTTTGTCGGCTCGTCCAGCAGCAGAATGTCCGTGTCCTCCAAGATGAGGCGGCCTAAATTCACGCGGGTCTTCTCGCCGCCGGAGAGGCAGTCGAAGGGACGTGCCCGCATTTCGCCCGAGATGGTCAAGCCGCCCGCCACCTTGTTGACCGCCGTGTCGGTATCCCAGCCGCCCAAGCCCTCGAAACGGGCGTTCAGCTCACCGTAGCGGCGGAGGGTCGCCTCGTCCGACGCGCCCTGCGCCATGCGCTCCGTGAGCGCGTCCATCTCGTCCTTGAGGCGGTACATCCGCGCAAAGGCCGAGCGCAGCACGTCCTCGACGGTATAGCCCGCCGGGTAGACGGGGATCTGCGAGATCAGTCCCACGCGGCGGCCCGCGCCGAGCTGTACCTCGCCCTCGTCCGGTGCGAACTCGCCGGTCAGCATACGGAAGACGGTGGTCTTGCCCGCGCCGTTCTTGCCCAGCAGGCCGACACGCTCGCCGCTGTCCACCTGAAAGCTCAGACCGTCCAGTATTTTCTTTTCCAAATCGAAGGACTTTACCAGCCCCGAGACGCGAATATCGACCATGGATAGCTTCTCTTTACTTCCTTTTTGCGTTCGTTTTTGCTCATTTTTGCTCGCTTTATTGCGCTTCAAGCTCCTTTACGATGCGCTCGAAGTGCATGGCGTGGGACGCCTTGACCAGCGCGGCGGTGTGCGGCGTGAACGCCGCCTGTATGCTCGCCATCGCGGACGCGACATCGGGAAACCACTGCGCCGAGGGGTTCGTCTCGCGGAGGGCGCGCATTTTTTCTCCCACGGCGACCACCGTGTCCAGCCCCAACGCGGCGGTCAGCGTCCCCACGTCGCGGTGCGCCTGTGCCGTCAGCTCTCCCAGCTCACCCATGTCGCCCAGCACGGCGATTTTGCGCCGCGCCCTGCTCTTTGAGAGCATACGCAGCGCCTCGGTCATCGCCTGCGGGTTGGCGTTGTAGCAGTCATCGATGATGAGCCGCTCGCCATCAAGGTGTATCAAATGCATTCGGCTGCCCACCGGGGTGTAGCTCGCCGCTCCGGCGGTGATTTCCTCCGCCGTCAGGCCGAGGTGTTCCCCGATGGCCACGGCCATCGAAAGGGGATAGATCATATACGCGCCGGGGGCGTCGGTCGCCACGCGGTAGACGCGCTTCGCCGTGGTGACGGTGCAGGCGATGCCCTCCAAGCCTCGGTCGTCCACGTCCGTCACGCGCACGCCGCAGTCCTTGCCCGCGCCGCAGCGCAGAACGGGCTGCGGCAGCGTGACGGTATTCAGAAGCGGGTCGTCGCCGTTTAAGACGGCGAGGCCGCTTGGCGCGAGGTTTTCAAAGATCTCGCACTTGGCCTTGAGCGTCCCCTGTCGGGTGTTGCCCAAGTTTTCAATGTGCGCGTCGCCGATGTTGGTGATGACGGCAATCGTCGGCTGCACCATCTCGCCTAAATACCGTATCTCGCCGAAGTGGTTCATGCCCGTCTCAATGACCGCCGCGCGGTGCTGCGGCGTGAGGTGCAGGAGTGTCAGCGGCGTGCCGATGTCGTTATTATAGTTCGCCTCGGTCTTGAGCGTGGGAAACCGCTGCGCGAGGACGCAGGCGATCATCTCCTTGGTGGTGGTCTTCCCGGCAGAGCCGGTGACCTGCACCACGGGGAGGTCGAATTTTCCGCGATACCACCGCGCCAGTGATTTGAGGGCGAGGCGCGTGTCCGCGACCTGAATGTAGAATTTCCCCGGCAGCAGTGTCCTCGGCGTTTTCGCCGTCAAACAGCCTGCCGCGCCGGAGGCGAGGGCGGCGTCAAGGTAGTCGTGGCCGTCAAACCGTTCGCCCGTCAGCGGGATGAAGAGCGCACCCGCCGGGATGGCGCGGCTGTCGGTAGACACCTGCGTGACGGCGGCAGCACTGTCTTGCAGCAGCGTGCCGCCCACGGCGGCGCACAGCTCGTGCGGCGTACAGGGGATCATGCGCGCTCCGCCTTTCTCGCCTCAAGGGACAGCTCCACGATTTTTTCACACAAATCACCGTAGCTCAAGCCCACCTGCGCCGCCTCCTGCGGCACGAGGCTGGTCGGTGTCATGCCGGGGAGGGTGTTGATCTCCAAGCACCACGCCTGACCGTTTTCATCCAAGATAAAGTCGGCGCGGGAGTAGACGCTCAAGCCCAGCGCGCGGTGCAGCCGCAGTGCCAGTTCGCCGATCTGATGCCATTCCTCGTCGGTGATGGGCGCGGGGCATAGCTCAATTGCACCGTCCTTCTGGTACTTGCTGACGTAGTCGAAGTATGCGCCGCGCGGGATGATCTCCACGGCGGGGAGGTAGGTGTCGCCGAGGACGGCAATTTGAATTTCCCGCCCCTTGAGCTTCTTCTCCACGACCACATGGTCGCCGTAGCGCAGGAGGTCGCGCAGTGCCGCGTCCAGCTCCTCCCTCGTGTCGGGCAGCACCACGCCGAGGGAGCTGCCGCCGTTGACGATCTTCACGGCGCAGGGGACGTCCAGCTCGCGCACGAGGCGCGGGATGTCCGCCTCGGTATAATGCACGTCGCACCACGGCGCGGTGCGGATGCCCGCGGTGTCCATGATGCGCTTCGTGACGGATTTGTCCATCGCCATGCCGCTGCCCAAGTAGCCCGACCCGGTGTACGGCACGCCGAGCAGGTCAAGCGTCGCCTGAATGCGGCCATCCTCGCCGCACGAGCCGTGGAGCGCGAGGAAAACGATGTCCGCCATGCGGCACACCGCCAGCACGTCCTTGCCCAGCAGGCTGGGGCTTTGGTCGCGGCGGCTGCGCCGCACCGCCGCAAGATCCGGCTCGACGCTCTCCACACGGCTGCTGCCGCACAGGCCGTCCGGCACGTCGAAGATGTCCTCAAGCCGACCCTCGTACTGCTCCAAGCCGAGGAACATATCCACCAAGATGGCCTGATGTCCCCGCTCGCGCAGTGCCCTGCACACGCCCGTGCCGCTCGTCAGTGCGACCTGCCGCTCCGTGGACAGTCCTCCGGCCAATACAACGATTTTCATGCTGCGTCCCTCACTTTCATGCTTCACCCGCCGACGGGCGGCGGTCATTGCCGCGCACAATGGCTTTTTAAGATATTATTATAGCACAGCTCCGGGGCGAATACAACTGATTTTCTGCGGGGCGGAGCGGTGTCGAAGGCGGGCGGAAAGTTAGGACTATACAAACGGGGGAAGTTGTGATATACTTTATAAAAATGCAGGGACGTCGAGGATGCCGCGCCCTGCAAGCGTTCACCGAGGGTGCGGTGTGCGGGGCGTCGAGGACGCCGCCCCCTACGAACGTTCACCGACAATTTCTACAATATATTTCGGTTGTTTCGCGGGGTATGTACCCGGCGATCACATACACACAAGGGAGGGCGACCTCTCACACAGCGGCTACGGACGGCGGGCGATACGCTGCGCTCACCCCATGCGATGCAGGGCAGACGGGTGAGGCAGAGCGCCTTTGTTTTGTTGCGGTCTTTTCTCCCGCCGCCAAGCCGACGTCTACATTCAAAAAAGGAGTATCTATAGTTCTATGGCAGAAAAACTGAAAATTATCCCCCTTGGCGGTCTCAACGAGATCGGCAAGAACATGACCGCCTACGAATACGGCGGAGAGATCATCGTGGTGGACTGCGGCATGGCGTTCCCCGGCGATGATATGTACGGTATCGACTGCGTCATCCCCGACGTGTCATATCTGGTGAAGAACCGCTCGCGTCTGCGCGGTCTCTTCATTACGCACGGCCACGAGGACCACATCGGCGCAATCCCCTACGTTCTCAAGCAGATCAACCTGCCCATCTACTGTACGAGGTTCACGGCGGGGCTGATCAAGCTGAAATTGCAGGAACACGGGCTGGCCAGCTCCACGAAGCTCATCACCGTCGAGCCGGGGCAGACCGTCCGCGCGGGCAAATTTCAGGTGGAATTTATCCACGTCAACCACTCCATCGCCGACTCGGTGGCCTTTGCCATCCACACGCGGATGGGGACGATCGTCCACACGGGCGACTTTAAGATTGACTCCACGCCCATCGACGGAGAGGTCATCGACCTCGCCCGCTTCGGTCAGCTCGGCCGCGAGGGCGTGCTGGCACTGCTGGCGGACTCCACGAATGTGGAGCGTCCCGGCTATACGATGAGCGAAAAGGCTGTGGGCGCGACGTTCAAGCGGCAGTTCACCGGGTGCGACAAGCGCATTATCGTCACCACCTTCGCCAGCAACGTCCACCGCATCCAGCAGGTGCTGGACGCGGCGGCGGCCTGCGGGCGCAAGGTCGCCGTCACCGGGCGCAGCATGGAGAATATCATGAAGGTCTCCACGGAGCTGGGCTATATGCACGTGCCGAAGAACACGCTGCTGGACATCAACCGCATTAAGGGCCTGCCCCTGAACCAGCAGGTCATCGTGACGACCGGGTCGCAGGGCGAGGAGATGAGCGCACTCTACCGCATGGCCTTCTCTACGCACAAGCAGGTGGACATCGGCGCGGGCGACAAGGTCATTATCTCCGCCAGCGCCATCCCCGGCAACGAGGTGACGGTGGGACGTGTCATCAATGAGCTGTTCCGCAAGGGTGCGGACGTGGTCTACGACAAGGCAGATATGCTGCACGTCTCCGGCCACGCCTGTCAGGAGGAGCTGAAGATTATCCACGCGCTGACGAAACCGAAGTTCTTCATCCCGCTCCACGGCGAGCAGCGGATGCTTCAGATCCACAAGCGGGTCGCCGAGAGCATGGGAATGCAGCCGAGCAGCATCGTTGTCGCCGACAACGGCAGCGTCATCGAGCTGACGACGAAGCACATCAAGTGCGAGACGAGCGTCCCTGCCGGAGAGGTGTTCGTGGACGGCGGCGGCGTGGGCGAGGTCGGCGCGGTGGTGCTCAACGACCGTAAGATTCTCGCCGAGGACGGCATGGTCGTCGTTGTCCTGCCTATGTCCAGCCACGACCACCAGCTGCTGTGCCCGCCGGAGATTGTGACGCGCGGCTTCGTGTACGTCAAGGAGTCCGAGGAGCTGCTGGCGAACCTGCGCCGCGTGGCGACCGAGACGGTGGACGGCCTGTCCGCCAAGAAGCGGCGGGACGAGGGCGACGTGTGCCGCGCCGTGCGCTCCGCCGTGTCCGGCTATCTCTACAAAACGACCAAGCGCAGCCCGATGATCATTCCAATGGTCACGAAGCTGTGAAAACGCGCGCCCTGCCCCGCCGCTGCGGCGCGGGGCGGCGGCGCACAGAGAAAAAACAGAAAGAGGTGTCCCTATGACCATTCAAGAACGTCTCGCCCTGCTGCGCGGGGAGCTGTCCCGGCGCGGTGTCAGCGGCTACCTCGCCGTCACGGACGACTTCCACGCCTCGGAATACGTGGGCGCGCACTTTAAGACGCGGGAGTATCTGTCCGGCTTTACCGGCTCTGCCGGGACGCTGGTCGTCCTGCCCGATCGTGCCGCGCTGTGGACGGATGGACGCTACTTTTTACAGGCGGAGCGGCAGTTGGCGGGCAGCACCGTCGAGCTGATGCGCCTCGGCCGCCCCGAAACGCCCAAGCTGGTCGATTTTTTGGCGGAGCATCTGCCGCAGCACGCGGTGCTGGGCTTTGACGGGCGCACCGTCAGCACGCGGCTCTACCGCTCGCTGGAGGAGACGCTTACGCCCAAGCACATCCGCCTCGACGGCACGCAGGACGTTCCCGAGGTCGTCTGGCCCGACCGCCCGCCGCTGTCGGCGCAGCCGCTGTGGGTACTGGAGAGCGACGTATCGCGGCGCGAGAAGCTGACGCAGCTTCGGCAGAAGATGGCGGAAAAGCGGGCGACGTATCTCCTGCTCACCGACCTGACGGACATCGCGTGGACACTGAACCTGCGCGGCGGCGACATCGACTGCACCCCGGTCTTCCTCTCGTTTTTGCTCATCGGCAAGGACAGCGCGGAGCTGTTCATCCAGCGCAAGGCCGTGTCGGAAGAAATCGCGAACGCGCTGAGGGCGGACGGCGTGACGCTTCGCCCCTACGGCGACGTGTATGATGCGCTCACCGCGCTGCCGACGGGCAGCCGCGTCCTGCTCGACACCGCTACGGCCAACTCCCGTATTACACAGTCTCTCGATAAAACGCAGATCATCGACGAGACCTCACCCGCCACCGAACTCAAGGCCGTCAAGTCCCCGATGGAGCAGGAGGGCTTCCGCCGCGCACACCTGCTGGACGGCGTGGCGCTGACGCGCTTTTTCTACCGCCTCAAGACCGCGCCGGAGGGGCTGACCGAGCTGTCCGCCTCCGCGCTGCTGCACGAGCTTCGCTGCGAGAGCGAGGAATTTTTGCAGGATAGCTTTGACACCATCGCCGCCTATGGCGAACACGGCGCGGTCGTCCACTACGAGCCGACGGAGGAGACGGACGTTCCCCTCAAAAAGCGCGGCCTGCTCCTGTGCGACAGCGGCGGTCACTACCGCGGCGGCACGACCGACGTGACGCGCACGTTTGCCCTCGGAAAGATTACCGAGGAGGAGCGGCGGATGTCCACGCTTGTGCTGAAGGGGCATATCCAGCTTGCCATGATCCGCTTTCCGCGCGGCGTTTCCGGTGAAAATCTGGACGTGCTGGCGCGTGCGCCGCTGTGGCAGGAGGGGCTGGACTTCGACCACGGCACGGGTCACGGCGTGGGGTGCATCCTCAGCGTCCACGAGACGCCGCCGTCCTTCTACTGGCGTATCGTCTACGATATGCCGCACCCCGCCCTGCTGCCGGGGATGATCATCTCCGACGAGCCGGGGTATTACGAGGCCGGAAGGTTCGGTATCCGCCACGAGAATCTGCTGATGGTGCAGAGCGCCGAGGGCGACCGTTTCCTGCGCTTCGAGGTGCTGACGCTCGTCCCCTTTGACCGCGATGCGCTGGACGTCTCGCTCCTGACCGACGCGGAGCGCACTTGGCTCAACGACTACCACCGCCGCGTCCGCGAGGCCATCTCCCCGCACCTGCCCTCCCTCGAACGCGCATGGCTGGAGGACGTCACCCGGCCGCTGTAATAAAGCAAAACACCCCTCTCCCAATGTCTTGGAAGAGGGGTGTTATATGTAGGAATGTTGTCAGAAATCGCCCTTGCGAGTCAGTCCTTCACCCCCTTAAAGGGGTGTTTTACTCCGCGAGGAGTTTTTCGAGGGCGGCGAGGCGGAGGCAGACGCAGTAGACGTCCATCGCCTGACGCAGCACCTCGGGCAGCGGCAGGCTGGGCGCGATACGCATATTGCTGTCCTGCGGGTCGATGCCGTAGGGGTACGTCGCGCCCGCGCCGGTCATGACCAGCCCGGCCTCGCGGCAGAGGGCGTGTGTGCGTTTCGCCGTGCCGGGCATGGCGTTGACGCTGACAAAGTAGCCGCCCTTGGGCTTTTGCCACGTGGCGATATGCAGCGGCGCGATCTCGCGCTCAAGCGCCTCCAGCACCGCGTCGAACTTGGGCTTGAGCACCTCGCCGTGACGCTTCATGAGCGCGAGCGTATGCTCTCTGTCCTTCAGGAAGCGCAGGTGGCGGAGCTGGTTCGTCTTGTCGTAGCCGATGGTCTGAATGGTGATGAGCTTGCGCATATAGTCGATGTTCGCGGTGCTGGCCGCCATGACCGCGACGCCCGCACCGGGCAGCGTGACCTTGGAGGTGGAGGCAAACTCGAAGACGCGGTCGGGGTGTCCGGCCTCGGCGCACAGGGAGATGATGTCCGCAAACGGGACGAAGTCGCCGTCAAACTCGTGGATGCAGTAGGCGTTGTCCCACATGAGCAGGAAGTCGGGCGCGGCCGTCTCCATGGCGGCGATACGGCGGATCGTCTCGTCGGAGTAGATGATCCCGTCGGGGTTGGAATACTTCGGCACGCACCACATTCCCTTGACGGCGGGGTCCTTCACCAGCTCCTCGACCATGTCCATGTCAGGCCCGGTGGGCAGCATGGGGACGGTGAGCAGCGTCATGCCGAACGACTCGGTGACTTTGAAGTGGCGGTCGTAGCCGGGCGCGGGGCAGAGCCATTTGATCTCGTCGAGCTTCGCCCACGGCTTCTCGCTGTGGGGCAGACCGTGGGTGTACGCCTTGGCAATCGTGTCGTACATCAACTGCAGGCTGGCGTTGCCGCCGACGAAGACATTCTCCGGCTTCGTGCCTAAAATATCGGCAAAGAGCTTCTTCACGGACGGGAGACCGTCCACCGCGCCGTAGTTGCGCACGTCGAGGCCGTCGGCGGTAAAGTCGGCGTTGGCGGGCAGCACGTCGAAGATGCCGGAGACCATGTCGAGCTGCTCCTTGCCGGGCTTGCCGCGGGACATATCGAGCTTCAGGCCCTGCGCCTTGAGCTTATCGTAGGTCTTCTGCAGCTGCGACTGCTCGTGCAGCAGCTCTTCGCGGGTCATATCGGTATAGGCTTTCATATGTTGTTCCTCCTTGTGGGTATTTTGGCTTTTTCTATCCGACACGGAGAAAAAATTCTCCGCATTTGAAAAACAATGATTGCAAAATGCGCCCTCTCGTGGGATAATAGAAATGCTGCGGCTGCCGCTTGGCGTTCGCGCAAACGCAAAAGAAGGAGAAGTACGTTTATCATGGAAAAGCTTGTTATCGCATTGGGCGGCAACGCACTGGGCAACACCGCCGCTGAGCAGCTCCGGCTCGTCACGGAGACTGCCAAATCCATCGTGGATCTCATCGCCGCCGGGAATGAAGTCGTGGTCGCACACGGCAACGGCCCGCAGGTCGGGATGATCAATCTCGGGCTTTCCACCGCCGCCGAGGCCAAGGCCATCAAGGCCGATATGCCGTTCCCCGAATGCGGCGCAATGTCCGAGGGATACATCGGCTATCATCTTCAGCAGGCCATCGGCAACGAGCTGGCCGGACGCAATATGAGCAAGAGCGTGGCTACCATCGTCACGCAGACCGTCGTCTCCAAGGACGACCCCGCTTTCCAAAATCCCACCAAGCCCGTGGGCGCGTTTTATGATAAGGAAACGGCGGAGCGTATCGCCGCCGAAAAGGGCTATACGATGGTCGAGGACGCCGGGCGCGGCTACCGTCAGGTCGTGCCGTCTCCCAAGCCCGTGGACATCGTGGAGAAAGCATCCATCAAGACGCTGGTCGATGCCGGCCACGTTGTCATCGCCGTGGGCGGCGGCGGCGTTCCCGTCATCCGCGAGGGGAAGAAGCTCTCCGGCACGCCTGCCGTGATTGACAAGGACTTCGGCAGCGAGCTGCTGGCCGAGCTGCTGGATGCGGATATGCTGGTCATCCTCACCGCCGTGGATCAGGTGGCCATCAACTTCAACAAGCCCGACCAAAAGGGGCTGGACAAGCTCACCGTCGCGGAGGCGAAGGCATACATCGCCGAGGGGCAGTTCGCCAAGGGGTCGATGCTGCCCAAGGTCGAGGCCGCCGTCAAGTTCGTCGAGAGCAAGCCGGGCCGCCGCTCGCTCATCACCTCGCTGGAAAAGGCCAAGGAGGCACTGGCGGGCAAGGCCGGCACGGTCGTGGCATGATTTCTATATTTATATCACAATTTCCTGCATAAAGCAAGATGACTTTTACCGCCGCGGCGGGAGGAACAGCCAAAAGACACCCCGCGGGGTGTCTTTTGGCTTCTATATGACAGATTTTCTCATGTAAATGAAAGCGTTTTCTCGATGGCGGCGTGCGGGACGAGGGAAACGGCGGGGGGTGAGGGCAGGCCGCCCGACAACGGTTTATCGGGAATCTTGCGTATAAAACAGCGGGAGGGGCAGAACCCCTCCCGTGTGGATGTTCACCGGGCGTCGGACTCAAATGAGCCTCACATCTTCTCCGGGGCGGAGCAGCCGATGAGGGTCATGCCGTTTTTGAGTACCGCCCGGGCGGTGTCGGCCAGCTTTAGGCGGGCAAGGAGCACGTTTTCCGCCTCGCCCTTGATGCGGCAGGCGTTGTAGAACTTGTGGAACGAGGCGGCCAGCTCGCTGAGATAGCGGTTGATGAAGCTGGGGTCATAGTCCCGCGCCGCCAGACGCACGACTGCCGGGTACTGCGCGAGCTGCTTGATGAGGGCGCGTTCCTCCTCCGCCGTCAGGCGCGTCAGGTCGGTCTCAGCCGCCTTCGGCACGGTGTAGCCCTCGGCGGCCAAATTCTTCAGGAGCGTGCAGATACGGGCGTGGGCGTACTGGACGTAGTAGACCGGGTTTTCGCTGTCCTCGCGGACGGCGAGGCCGAGGTCGAACTCCATCTGCGTCTCGGGCTTGGCGTTGAAGAACCAGCGGCAGGCGTCCACGGGGATCTCGTCGAGCAGGTCGGTCAGGCTGATGGCCTTGCCGGTGCGCTTGGACATACGCACCACCTCACCGTCGCGCACCAGCTTCACGAGCTGCATCAGGACGATGTCGAGCCGATGCTCGCCGTCCAGTCCCAGCGCGTCCATCGCACCCTTGAGCCGCGCCACGTGGCCGTGGTGATCCGCGCCCCAGATGTTGATGACCTTGTCGAAGCCGCGCACGGCGAATTTGTTGCGGTGGTAGGCGATGTCCGCCGCGAAGTAGGTGTAGAAGCCGTTGGCGCGGCGGAGGACATCGTCCTTGAGGCCGAGCTTTTCAATGGCCTCGTCGCTCTTGCCCTCGCGGCGCAGGTTTTCCGCCAGTATCTCGGAGGTTTTGAGCCACAGCGCACCGTCCTTTTCATAGGTGCAGCCGCGCTCCGTCAGCTTCGCCACGGAGTCGGCCACGTAGCCGCTTGCGTGCAGGCTCGACTCGAAGAACCACTCGTCGTACTGAATGCCGTAGCGGGCGAGGTCGGCCTTCATTTTCGGGATATTTACGCTCAGGCCGAACTGCGCGAGTGCGTCATGGCGCGTTTTTTCGTCGCAGTCGAGGTACTTCTCGCCCTCTTTTTCGTAGAACGCCTGCGCCAGCTCGCGGATATCGTCGCCGTGGTAGCCGTCCTCGGGGAACTCGACGGCGTCCTCACCCTTGATGATTTGGAAGTATCGAGCCTCCAAGCTCTTGGCAAACTTTTCGATTTGATTGCCCGCGTCGTTGACATAAAACTCCCGCCACACCTGCGCGCCGGATTTTTGCAGGACGCTCGAGAGCGTGTCGCCCAGCACGCCGCCGCGGGCGTTGCCCATGTGCATCGGCCCGGTGGGGTTGGCAGAGACGAACTCCACCATGTACTTCTTCCCGGCCAGCGCGTCGTTCTCGCCGTACCTGTCGCCCTCGGCTTCGATGACGGCCACCGTGTCGGCAAACCACTTGTCGCCGAGGCGGAAGTTCAGAAAGCCGGGGCCTGCCAGCTCTGCGGAGGTGAAATAGCTGCCCTCGAGGTGCATACTGTCAAGGAGCGTCTGCGCCACCTGGCGGGGGTTCATCTTCATCGCCTTGGCCGCCGCAAGGCAGAACGTGGTGGTGTAGTCGCCGTTGGCCGTGTCCTTGGGGATCTCCACCGCCGGGACGGTCTCAATGCCGCCGGGCAGTGTCCCCGCCGCCACGCAGGTCTGATACGCCGCCTGTGTCAGCTCCCGTACCTGCTCCTTTGCGCTCTCGATCATATTCATAGCTCTTCGTTCTCCTTCTTCGTCAAAGTCAGCTCAAGGTGCAGCTCGGACATCGGCTGCGTCCCTAAAAGCAATGTATACCGCAATGTGACCGTACCCGCGCCCTTTCGGGGCAGGTGCCAGCTTACCTCCTGCGTCTGCACGCGCAGCGTCAGCGCGCCGCCGTCTCCGGCGGAGAGCTGTGTGACCGTCTCCGCCTTGGGGTCTAACAGAAGGCCGTAGCCGCCCTGCGTACTCTCGGTGATGACCACCGCACGGCGCAATGACGTTTCCAAACGCACCTCCGAGGCCACGCCGCTGCCGTCCAGCTCGTTTTGCGCCGTGTAGCGCAGGCGGTAGCCGTACTCGGTCTTTTCGATCTCACCCACGCCGCGAAACGTCAGCGCGTCCCGCCCTCCGGCGAAGACGCTCTCGCTCCGCGCTGTGACCAATACCTTTCCCTCCACGGCTCAGTACCTCTCAATGTCCACAAGTCCCACCTCGCCTGGCTCGATGGGACGGCGCAGGAACTGCCCCGCCAGCGCGGCGAAGCTCTCCGGGCTGTCGCTGGCGTAGAGGGTCGTCTCACCGCGCTCACGCTGCGCGAGCGCGAGCGCGCTTTCCAGCTCCCGCCGCAGCGCACGGGCAGCCTCCGCGCCGGAGTCGATAAGCGTCACGTCCGCGCCCATGATCTCGCCGATGACGTCGCGCAGCAGCGGATAGTGCGTGCAGCCGAGCATGAGCGTGTCGATGCCCTGCGCCTTCAGCGGCGTCAGGTACTCCCGCGCCACCGTTTCAATGACAATGTCGCCGGGGTAGAAGCGGCCGTTCTCCACAAGCGGCACGAAGAGGGGACACGCCTTGGCGAAGACCTGAATGTCCCCGTTCAGCGTGCCGAGCGTCCGCTCGTAGGCCCCGGAGCGCACCGAAGCCGCCGTGGCGATCAGCCCGACGCGGCCGCTGCGCGTGGCCTTGGCCGCCGCCTCACAGGTCGGCTGCACCACGCCGCGGATGGGCAGGTCGTTCTCCGCGGCCAGCGTCGGCAGCGCCGTGGTGGAGATCGTGCCGCAGGCGATAAGCAGCGCCTTGATGCCGAACGTGCGCAGGAAGCGCACATCCTGCCGCGCATAGTGCAGCAGGATCTCCGGTGAGCGGCTGCCGTAGGGGACACGGGACGTGTCCCCGAAGTATATAATGTTTTCAGAGGGAAGGATGCTCTGTATCTCCCGCACGGCGGTCAGCCCGCCCTGCCCGGAGTCGAACACCCCGATCGGCCGTTGATCCATCAGACGTACCTCCCGAAGCTATGAAGCTATACTGGATAACTTACTCAACTTATATATTCTACTATGAACTTTGCTCGGACACAAGCAAAAATTTGGCGCGGCTTCCCACTTTTTTCTGTGGCAATTCCGCGCAGCGGGTGCTATAATAGCACTTGTAAATGCTGTTTGACCGACATGGAGGTGGTCTGAATGGAGCTTCACATGACACAAAAGCAGTTCCGGCGTCTGCTGGACCTTGTCTATATCGGCAACTGGGTACTCAACTCCACCCGCGGCGACGACCGTATCAAGGAGTACGATCAGGTGGAGAGCCTCGTTTTCGCCCACTGCCTCGAGCACGGGATGGCGTCACTTACGGAGCTGTACGAGGGGGAGCTGATCCCCTCCCGCGCCTTTGCCGACGGCGGTATCCACGAGGCCATCATGGCCTACGAGGACGCGACGTTCTTTGAGATACTGGCGCAGGAGCTTGCCCTGCGTGACCTCGACGACCCGCCCGTGACGGCGGAGAATTACGACGAGATCATGGAGCGCATGGAGGTCTACTTAGGCGAGTTCGAGCAGCACGGCACGGACAATATTACCGTGGAGATGGAGGAGTGAGGGACGTCTGGGTGGAACGTCGAGGACGCCGCCCCTACTCATTATAATGGCAGTTCAAAAAAAGGAAGCCCGCCGAAGCGGGCTTCCTTTCGTTATCCTATTTTTCGCTCGTTCAGCACTTCTCGAACACCACGGCAGTACCCATACCGCCGCCGATGCACAGCGTGGCCAGGCCCTTCTTGGCCTCGGGACGCTTCTGCATCTCGTGCAGCAGCGTGACGATGATACGCGCGCCGGACGCACCGACGGGGTGGCCGAGGGCGATCGCGCCGCCGTTGACGTTGACCTTGCTCATGTCGAAGTGCAGCTCACGCGCCACGGCGATGGACTGCGCGGCAAACGCCTCGTTGGCCTCGATGAGATCAATGTCGTCGATGGTCACGCCGGCCTTCTTCATGGCGTTGCGGGCGGCCACGACCGGGCCGACACCCATGATCTTGGGATCGACACCGCCCTGACCCCAGCCGATCAGCTTGGCCATGGGCTTGAGGCCGTACTTCTTCACCGCCTCGCCGGAGGCCAGCACCATGGCGGCAGCGCCGTCGTTGATGCCGGAGGCGTTGGCGGCGGTGACACGGGGCGTACCCTTGTCGGCGGCCTCCTGATACCCGGTCGGCTCAAAGGTGTTGACGACGACGGGGTTGGGGGACTCCGCGCTCAGGGGGAACGCACCCTTGAGCTTGGCAATGCTCTCGGCGGTCACGCCGGCCTTGGGATACTCATCCTTGGCGAAGGGGACCATGTCCTTCTTGACCTTGACCATCACGGGGACGATCTCGTCATCGAAGCGGCCGGACTTCTGCGCGGCCTCGGCCTTCTGCTGGGAGGCAGCGGCGAAAGCATCCTGCTCGGCACGGGTGATGCCCCACAGGTCATTGATGTTCTCGGCGGTCGTACCCATGTGGTAGTTGTTGTACGCATCCCACAAGCCGTCCTTGATCATGGTATCGACCAGCTTCTTGTCGCCCATGCGTGCGCCCCAGCGAGCGTCCATGGAGGCGAACGGTGCGGCGCTCATGTTCTCCGTACCGCCGCAGACGACGATGTCGCTGTCCCCGGCGAGGATGGAGCGGGCGGCCTCGATGAGCGACTTCATGCCCGAGCCGCAGACCATGCCGACGGTGTAGGCGGGGGTGGAGTAGGGAATACCGGCCTTCACGGAGACCTGACGTGCCACGTTCTGACCCTGAGCAGCGGTCAGAATGCAGCCGAACATCAGCTCATCCACGTTCTCCGGCGCGACGTTGGCGCGCTTGAGTGCCTCCTTGACGACGACCGCGCCCATCTCGGCGGCGGGGGTGTTCTTCAAAGAGCCGCCAAACGAGCCGATGGCGGTACGGCAGCAGTTGACAAGATACAGGTCTTTCATGAAAGTTACCTCCTATAAATGTTACAGCGATCATATACCCTGCGGGGATATCTGTCTATGGATATGATAGTCAATTTTTTAACAATAGTCAACCGTGATTTTCGTCAGCGGAAGAAATTCGTCAGACCGCACATTTTGCGCCCCCGAATTTTGGCCATTTTAACGAATATTGCTTACGCAGCCTCGTCGCTGCTGCCGGACATCATCTCCGCGCGGAGCTGGGTGAGCTTGTCGGCAAAGTCGCCCACGTTGATGCTGTGATACAGCTCGCTGTTGACGACCACGTTGGCATTCGCCAGCCGCTCGCTCCACATCGCGTCGTAGTACGCCTCCGCCGTTTCATACTGCGCCAGCGTCGCCTCGTCGGGGTAGAGGCTGCCGCCCTCCTCACAGATGGAGAGGTACATCCGCTCGATGAGCTGCTGTGCCGATTGAATCTCGTCCCACAGCGTCTCGCTCACACCCAGCAGGGCGAGCTGCGTCTGATACGCCTCCTCGCTGCCGTAGTAGCTCACGTACTGCTCTCGCAGTGCGGCCAGCTCGGCGGTGTCCTCCTCGGTCAGCGTCACGCCCGCCTCCTTCGCCCACTGGCGCAGCACGGCGTACTGCTTTACCGTCTCCAGCGCGTCCGCCTCGGCGTACTCGGCAAAGGTCATCTCGTCCGTCACCATCTCGTCCCAGTCAAGATTCTCAACCTGCGCGAGCAGATACGAGCAGTCCTGCCCGAGCCAGAAGAGGTACTCCTCGCAGCTCACCGCCACGCCGTTGACGGTTAGAAGCTCCCCATCCGGGTGCAGACCGCTGGCCTGATACATGAGGCCGTCCGTGCGCTTGCCGCTCTTCATGCCGTCCGTCAGCGCGACTGCGCCGACCAGTGCCACGCTGACAAGCAGCCCGGCCACAAACCGTATCCAATTACTCTTCATGTTCTTTTTCCTCCATATGGGCTGCCGCCCTATTTTCCTCCTGCTGTAAGCGCAGGGAGTTTACCAATGCACCGGCCTCGGCGAGAGGCTCGCCGTCCGGGGTCATATAGACCGTTAATTTCGGGGACGCTCCGGCGGAGAGCTGTGCGCGGCTGCGGTAGCCGGACGCCGTGCAGACCGCCAGCAGTGCCGCCGGGTCGATACCGTCATGAAAGCTGAAAACGAGCTGCCGCCCCTTCTGCGTGATGTCGGTAATGCCCACCTCCATCGCCGCCGAGCGCAGCATAGCCACCTGCAAGAGCGCCGTCACCGGCTCGGGAATGTCGCCGTAGCGGTCGAGCAGCTCATCGGTCAGCTCACTCTCGTCCTCCGGCGTACGCAGCGCGGCGATACGGCGGTAGAGGTCCATCCGCTGCTCCTGCGAGGGGACGTAGCGCTCCGGCAGGTAGGCCGCGACCGTCAGATCCGCCGAGCAGTCCGGCCGCACGGACGGGGATTTGCCCTGCTGCTCCAAGACCGCATCGTTCAGCAGCCTGAGGTACATATCGTACCCCACGGACATCATGCAGCCCGACTGCTCCGCGCCGAGCAGGTTGCCCGCGCCGCGTATCTCGAGGTCACGCATGGCGATCTTGAACCCTGAGCCGAACTCCACGTACTCACGTATTGCCGTCAGCCGCTTGGCCGCGACCTCCGTCAGCACCTTTCCGGCGCGGTAGGTGAGGTAGGCATACGCCCGCCGCGCGCTGCGGCCGATACGGCCGCGTATCTGGTGGAGCTGGCTTAACCCCATGTGATCCGCGTCCTCGATGATGAGCGTGTTCACGTTCGGAATGTCGATGCCCGTCTCGATGATGGTCGTGCAGACCAGCACGTCGATCTCGCCCTCGGCCATGCGGGTCATCACGCGGCTGAGCTCACTCTCGGTCATCTTGCCGTGCGCGGCCTCAATGACCACGCCGTCGCCCAGCAGCGCCCGAAGACGCACGACCGTGTCGGCGATGTTTTCCACGCGGTTGTGGAGGTAGTACGCCTGCCCGCCGCGCGACAGCTCGCGCCGCAGCGCCTCGGCGACAATGCCCCAGTCATGCTCTAACACGTAGGTCTGCACCGGCCGGCGGTCCTGCGGCGGCTGCTCGATGGTACTCATGTCGCGTATACCGCTGAGCGCCATGTTCAGCGTCCTCGGTATCGGCGTCGCGCTGAGGGTCAGCGTGTCCACCTGCTGCGTCCGCTCGCGGAGCTTTTCCTTGTGCGTCACGCCGAAGCGCTGCTCCTCGTCGATGATGAGCAGCCCCAAGTCCTTGAATTCCACGCCCTTGCCCAGCAGCTTGTGTGTCCCGATGAGCAGATCGACCCGCCCGTCCTTCACACGCTGCAAAACGTCCTTTACCTGCTTGGGCGTGCGGAAGCGGGACAGCACCTCCACCGTCACCGGGAAGGCGCGGAACCGCGCCGCCGCCGTGGCGTAGTGCTGCTGTGCCAGCACCGTGGTCGGGACGAGAATGGCGGCCTGCTTGCCGTCCAAAATGCACTTCATCGCCGCGCGCAGCGCGACCTCCGTCTTGCCGTAGCCCACGTCGCCGCAGAGAAGGCGATCCATCGGCACGGGGCGCTCCATGTCGCGCTTGATGTCCTGTATGGCGGCGAGCTGGTCATCCGTCTCCGTGAACTCGAAGGCGTCCTCAAACTCCTGCTGCCACGGGCTGTCGGGTGAAAAGGCGTGGCCGCCCAGCCGCTGCCGCTGGGCGTAGAGACGGATGAGGCTCTCGGCCAGCGCCTTGGCGGCAGCCTTGGCCTTGCGCGTCGTCTTCGCCCACTGGTCGCCGGAGAGCTTATTAAGCCGCGTCTTCTCCTGCGCGTCCTCGCCGCCGCCGATGTATTTGCTCACAAGGTCGAGCGAGGTCGCCGGCACGTAGAGACAGTCGCTCCCGGCATAGTTGATCTTGATATAGTCCTTCTCCGTGCCGTTCACCGCAAGGCGCATCATCCCCGCAAACCGCCCGATACCGTGGTGGACGTGGACGACGAGGTCGCCGACCGTCAGGTCGGTGTAGCTCATGATGCGCTGGCGGCTGTCGGCCCTCGGCGCGGGCGCTTTGTGCTTCTTGCCCGACATACTGCGCGTGAGCTGCCCCTCCGTCAGCACCGCCAGCTTCAGCCCCGGCCATTCGCTCCCCGCGCTCAGTGCGCCGAGGGTGATGACGACCTCCCCGGCCAGCGGCAGACGCTGACCGTCCGGCGAGAGCGCGGCGGGAATATCGCGCGAGCGCAGCAGCTCCTGCATATTGCGGCAGCGCACCTCGCCGCCGCACAGCACCAGCACGCCGCAGCCGCTGTCGCGGTAGTGGGCAATGTCCGCAGCGGCGGTGTCGAGACTGCCGCCGTACCCCGCGAGCTGCTTGGCCGGAATGTCCAAGAGCAGCTTCGGCGGCAGCAGGTAGCGGCTGGTCGGCAGACTCTCCAGCTGGCACAGCGGGAAGCGCGAGAGCGTGCTTTCCAGCTCGCCCTCCGTCATCAGAAGGTCGCCGAACGCGGGCGACATGAGGCCGCTCTCCGCTCCGGCGGTCACGTCCTGCCGAAGCTGCCAGAGGCTCGCGCGGTGGGCCTCCTGCACCCGCCCCGCCTCGCTGACGCAGACGACGGTCTCGGGCGCGAGGTAGTCAAACGCGGTCGAGCGCTCGGGGTAGATGGCCGTCATATAGCGGTCGCCGCCCGGCGGGGTCATGCCCTCGCGCAGCAGTGCCGCGTCACCTTCGAGCCGCGCCTTCAGCGCGGCGTGTTCCTTTTTGCTCCGATTTACCGCCGCCTCGATCCGCGCAGCGGCCTGTGCGGCCTCCTCCGGGGTGCGGTGGGGCAGTACTTCCGAGGCGGGGAGGACGGTCAGTGAATGCGTATTCCTGACGCGCCGCTGGGTGTTCACGGCGAAGTAGCCCATGCTGTCCAGCTCGTCGTCGAAGAACTCACATCGGACGGGCTGCTCCTGGCTCGGCGGGAACACGTCCAGAATGCCGCCGCGCAGCGCGAACTGCCCCGCGCCCTCGACCTGATCGCAGCGGGTGTACCCGGCGGCAACGAGCCGCACGGCGAGAGATGTCACATCGTACCGCCCGCCGATCTCCAGCGTAAAGGCGGCCGCCTGCAGCACTGATTTCGGAATGCACCGCTGCGTGAGTGCGCCGATGTCGGCGACGACGATGGCCGCGCCGAGTGCCATCCGGTGCAGGGCGGAGAGGCGTTCGTTCTCGCGCTGGCGGCTGTACGCGCCGGGGCGGAGCTGCCATTCGCGCGACACCAGCAGCACCGGGCGCTGCCCGGTCAGCGCGGCGAGGTCGCCCGCCTGCCGCCGCGCGTCCTTCTCGTCGGCGCAGAGCAGAAGCAGCGGCCACTTCGTCTCCGACAGCACGGCGGCGGCCACCATCGCCCGATGGACGGGCGCAAGCCCCGTCACGGCGGCGCACCGCTCGCGGCCCGTCAGCGCACTCGTCAGGTCACGAACTTGCGGCAGCGTCTTGATTTTTTCCACCACGCCGTGCAAGAAATCCCCTCCTTTCTGCCGAATATGGCGAAAAAGCTCAGTTGAATTTGTTCATCGCCTTGTCCGCGCCGTTTTCGATGAGGTAGAGTGCGGCCTCCGCCGCCCGGTCGAGCGTCGCACGCAGCGCTTTGGCCTCCTCGCCCTGCGGCTTGCCGATGACCCAGTCCACCATCTCGTGGTCGGGATGCTCCGGCATTCCGACGCCGACCTTGATACGGGGAAAACCGTCTGTGCCGAGGTGCTGGATGATGTTTTTCAGGCCGTTATGCCCTCCGGCGGAGCCGCTTTTGCGTATCCGCAGCTTGCCGACGGGGAGGGACACGTCATCGGAAATGACCAGGACGCGCTCCGGCGGAATCTTATAAAACCGCGCGGCCTCGCCCACCGCCTCACCGGAGAGGTTCATGAAGGTCTGCGGCTTCATCACCAATATTTTATGGCCGCTTTTTTCTAAAATGCCTGTCCACGACTTGAAACGCAGCTTGGAAAGTTTGAAATTTTCCTTCTCCATCAAGCTGTCCAGTGCGAGCCAGCCCATGTTGTGGCGGGTGCTTTCGAACTTGCTGCCGGGGTTGCCGAGTCCCACCAGCAGCCAGCTCACGCCGCCGGCGTCGTTTCTGTTAAAAAACAAGGCGTTTGCCTCCTTTGGATTGACAAAGTAAAGAGTAGTGTGTCGTGTACGGCGTCCTCGACGCTCCGTACGCCGCACCATCGGTAAACCGTCCTACGCCGGTTTAGCGATGGTGCCGTATTATGACAAGCCTTCTTGACAGTTCACTTCTCAGTATACCACATCCTCCGCGCTTTGGAAAGAGGAACTTGCCGCGGCGACACACGGCGTCTTATGCCGGGATTGACACGGCGCGGCGCGGCGGATATAATAAGTGGGACTGCCGAAAAAACTTCGGTTTTTTCGGCAAAAGGCTTGCAGTCTGCTGCGCACAGCATTTGTCCGGTTGTAAACCATGCGGCAGCGTGCCGATCACGAAACGGCGAAGGAGGTGCTGACCGTGCGCGACCCGTTTTTAGACTGCCATCCGGCGGTGAATTTTCTCTATTTTGCGCTGGTCATCACCTGCTCCATGTGCCTCATGCACCCGGTGTGTCTGATCTGCTCGCTCGCGGGCGCGATGTGGTACACGGCGCGGCTTCGCGGCGCTCGGACGCTGCTGTCCTACCTGCGCTGGATCATCCCGATGATGGCGATGGCGGCGCTCGTCAACCCGGCGTTCGTCCATCAGGGCGTGACGATGCTCGCCTACCTCCCCTCGGGCAACCCGCTGACGCTGGAGAGCATTTTATACGGCCTCGCGGCGGCGTGTATGCTGGCGGCGGTGGCGCTCTGGTTCTCCTGTCTCAGCCTCGTGATAACCTCGGATAAGTTCATCTACCTCTTCGGGCGGATCATCCCGGCCTTGTCGCTCGTGCTGAGCATGACGCTGCGCTTCGTGCCGCGCTTTCGCCATCAATTCCGCGCGGTGGCGCAGGCGCAGCGGTACATGGGACGCGACACCGAGAGCGGTTCGCTGCGCCGACGGACGAAAAACGCGCTGAAGGTCTTCTCCATTATGGTGACGTGGAGCTTGGAAAGTGCCATCGACACGGCGGACAGTATGCGCAGCCGCGGCTACGGCGAGCCGGGACGCACCGCCTTTTCCATCTACCGCTTTGACGAGCGGGACAAGAGCCTCCTTGCGTGGCTGCTCTTCTGCGCTCTGTACCTGCTGGCCGGGGCGTTGGCGCGCGGACTGAAATTCTACTACTATCCCATGCTGATGGGCGCGAAGCCTACGGCCATCACCGTCAGCTTTTTTCTTGTATACCTGCTGCTGTGCCTCACGCCCGCGTGGCTGTCGCTGGCCGCCGGGCGACGCTTCCGCGAAGCGGAGAGGGGAGGGGACACCGCATGAACGAAATTTTTCACTTGGAGCATTTCGGCTTCACCTACCCGCAGCAGCGGCAAAAGGCGTTGGACGACGTCTCGCTGACCATTCGGCCGGGGCAGTTTTGGGTGCTGTGCGGCCCGTCGGGCTGCGGCAAATCCACGCTGCTGCGCCAGTGCAAGACGGTGCTTGCGCCGCACGGCGCGGCGGAGGGCGCGATCTACTTCGAGGACGTGCCGCTTGCGGACGTACCCAACCGCCGCCAGAGCGCAGAAATCGGCTTCGTGCTGCAATCGCCGGAGAATCAGGTCGTGACGGATAAGGTGTGGCATGAGCTGGCGTTTGGCATGGAGAGCCTCGGCTATGACACGCCCGCCATCCGCCGCCGCGTGGCGGAGATGGCCTCGTTCTTCGGCATACAGGATTGGTTCTACCGCGAGGTGGCGCAGCTCTCCGGCGGGCAGAAGCAGCTTCTCAGCCTCGCGTCGGTGATGGTCCTGCAGCCAAAGGTGCTGATCTTGGACGAGCCGACGAGCCAGCTCGACCCCATTGCGGCCTCGGATTTTCTGCAAACGCTGGGGCGCATCAACCGCGAGCTGGGGACGACCATCCTCCTGACCGAGCATCGGCTTGAGGAAGCGCTGCCGCTTGCCACGGACGTGGCGGTGCTGGACGGCGGCCGCCTGCTGTGTACCGGGACGCCGACGGAGGTCGGCCGCTGCCTGCGCGACCGGGGTCACGGGATGTTCTTGGCCATGCCCGCTGCCATGCGCGTGTGGGCGAGCGTGCAGAGCGATGCACCCTGCCCGGTCACGGTGCGCGAGGGGCGGGATTTCCTGCACCTTTGGCATAAAGACCACCCCCTGCACCCGCTGCCGGAGGAAATACGCCCTGCGAGGGGCGAGCCTGTGCTGGAGGGGGAGGGGCTGTTCTTCCGCTATGAGCCGTCCTCGCCCGACGTGGTCAAGGGGCTTGACATGACGGTACACCGCGGGGAATGGATGGCGCTGCTGGGCGGCAACGGCGCGGGCAAGACCACCACGCTGCACCTGCTGGCCGGAGCGCTGATGCCCCAGCGGGGGACGGTGCGGCGCATGGGACGTATCGGCGCGCTGCCGCAGAACCCGCAGGCACTTTTCGTGAAAAAGACCGTTCGGGACGATCTCTACGAATCGTTCGACGGTCAGAAAATAGACCCCGCGCTCCGCGAAAAGCGTATCGAGCAGGGTGTGGCACTGTGCCGCCTGACGGAGCTGCTGGACAGGCACCCCTACGACCTATCCGGCGGGGAGCAGCAGCGCGCCGCCTTGTGCAAGGTACTGCTGCTCGACCCGGAGATATTGCTGCTGGATGAGCCGACAAAGGGGCTGGACGCGGAGTTCAAGCAGGAGCTTGCGTCCATCCTGCGCTCACTGACGGCGGGCGGCGTGACCGTCCTCATGGTCAGCCATGATGTCGAGTTCTGCGCCCGCTACGCCCACCGCTGCGCCCTCTTTTTCGACGGCAGCATCGTCGCCGAGGGGACGCCGCGGACGTTCTTCTCCGGCAACAGCTTCTACACCACCTCCGCCGACCGTATGGCGCGGGAGCTTTGCCCCGGCGCGGTGACGGCGGAGGATGTGATGGCCGTCATCGGCGGCGACGTGCCGCCCGAGCCGGAGGTCGAGCGAACCTATCAACCCCTGCCGCCGATTGCGCAGGAGGCTGTCACGTGGAAGCCGCCGCGCCTGCCGTGGTGGCGCAAGGCCATCGCCGCCGTGTCCGGCGCGTTTGCGCTGGCGATTTTCTGGATCGCGGCCAAGCACACTGATTTGACCGCATTGGTCGGCGGCGGCGTCGTGTCCGAGGCAGGCTGGGACGCACTGCGCCAGTACGGCGCGTTCATCGCAGCCCTGCTGATCGCTGTCGCTGCCATCGGCCGCCGCTCCCCGCCGCCCACGCTCGTGCAGACCCCGGTGGAAAAGCGAAAGCTCTCCCGCCGGACGACGACCGCCACGGTGCTGATCGTCCTCTGCATCCCCGCCACGCTCTTCATCGGCGGCTATTACTTCGACAGCGCGAGGAATTACTACCTCCTCTCGGTGCTGGTGATGCTGGAATGTATGCTGCCGTTTTTCATGGTCTTCGAGGGGCGCAGGCCGCAATCGCGGGAGCTGGTGGTCATCGCCGTCCTCTGCGCCCTCGGCGTGGCGGGACGCGCCGCGTTCTTCATGCTGCCGCAGTTCAAGCCCGTCATGGCACTGACCATCATCTCCGGCGTAGCCTTGGGCGGCGAGACGGGCTTCTTGGTCGGCGCAATGACGATGCTGGCCAGCAATTTCCTCTTCTCCCAAGGGCCGTGGACGCCGTTCCAAATGTTCAGCATGGGCATGATCGGCTTTTTGGCCGGGGTGCTGTTCCGCAAGGGCTGGCTGCGGCGCAGCCGAGGCGCACTGTGCGTCTTCGGCGCAATTTCCGCCGTGGTCATCTACGGCGGGCTGATGAACCCGGCCTCCGCGCTGATGTATAATCAAGACCTGAGCTGGAAGGTGCTGGCCGCCTATTACATCACGGGCTTCCCGGTGGACTGCGTCCACGCCGCCGCGACGGCCCTCTTCCTCATGGTGCTGGCCGAGCCGATGTTGGAAAAACTCGACCGAATCAAGACAAAATACGGATTGGTGGAGTGAAAAGTGCAAAAAGAGAACGGCTTGCGCCGTTCTCTTTTTGCGTGATTTCTTTCGCTTAGTGCTTCTTCTTGCCGACCCAAGCCATACCTGTCACGGACAGGATGGCGCTCACGGCGTAGATGCCGACACCTGCGTCAAAGGTGGTGGCGGAGCTGGCCTTTCCGGTCGTAGTGGTCGTGGTCGCAGTGGCGGAAGAACCGCTGTTGAGGTCGATGTAGGCGCGGCTGGTAGCAATCGTCTCGGTTTTGATCTCAAACGTCGAGAAGTGGTTGGTGTCCCAACTGAATTGACCGCCGTGGTAGCCGAGGCCGCTCATGCGCTCGTACTTGCCGCCGTCCGTGCAGTAGCAGACGAGCTGCTGGCGGAAGCCGGGTGCGGTCGGCCAATCCACGGTGACGGTGATCTTGCCTGGACTGTTGACGAAGACATTTTCATCGCCGACCTTGGCGGTCAGCTCGAACTTCGCTCCGGCCGTGCTTTCGTCGGACTTCTTGACGGACAGGACAAGATTGTCAGTTTCACCAATGTTCTTTAACATTGTTCCAAGCGCCTTTTTGTCGATGGTCAGGGTGGCGATGTCGGTCTCGACCTTGACGGCCTCGGCCTTTTTCAGATTGGAAATTTCTTCACTGGGAATGGTGGCGTTGACCTTGCCCACCGTGCCGTCTTCGACCGTGGGCTTGACGACCAGTGTTACCAGCCCGGTGTCCTCATCGGGAACGATGTTGCTGATGGTGGCATCGACCGTGACTTTACCGCTTGCTCCGTCTTCGCTTGTCGTTACCTCGGTACTGTTCACTGTGCAGTCGATGACGTAGGGGGAGAAGCTGTTGGTGACGAACATCACGCCGTAGTCGGTGTACGTGCCGGTGAGGGTTTCGGAGGTGGTGCAGGCGTCGTCAAGATAGTGGTAGACGGTCGGATGAAGGCCGCGGCGCTCGAGGGCAAGCCCCTGCTCGCGGGTCATGTTGAAGTAGTCGTAGGGCAGGTAGATGGTTACCTCTCTGCCATCCGAGTGGAAGAGGTCAAACTGGAAAAAGACCTTGCGGCCATCCGAGCCGCCGACTTGCGGGTTCTTGTCGCAGGTGAAGCGAAGTCCCTCCTGCTCGCTGACGAGGGTAGGACGGTCAACCTCCTGCTTGCCGCTGAGCGACTTGACAACAGCGGTGGGAAGGCTCATGGAGAAGTCGCTGTTGCGCCCGTAGACGTAGGAGTAGCCGATGACATTTTTGTTTGCATCCATCCACTGCACAATGCCGCTGCGGTAGACCTGCGAGTCGGCGTAGTAGACCGTCAAATCGCCCAGCTCAAGTATCCGCAGGCTCAGGAGGTTGATGGCGGCCTTGTCAAAGTCCTCCACAGACCCTGTCAGCATCTCCGGGTTATTGAGCGTTTCCATTGCCTTATTGACGCTCTCCTGCCAATCGTGCGTGGCCGGGTTTTCGCTGCCGCCGGTCGAATATCCCTTGAAGTACGCCGCGCCATCGGGGGCGGTAATGCGAATGGCCGTGGTCAGGAGGTTGATGTCCTTGAGCTTGGTAGCGTCAACGGAAACGGAAAAGTAGCCGATCGTATTGTCGTAGCTGACATAGATACCGTTTTCGTTCAGCTCGGATAGCTCCGCGGCGGTAAAGATGGTTTGCTGCGGGGAAGTGCCGTTGCCGAGATGCGTGAACCACTCTGCCTTGTTGTGGCACTCGACGATGACGTATTCCGTCAAGGTGCTGCCGTCCGAGGCGTTCCATGTCAGATAGATGGGTTGATAGTCACTTCTGTAAAGGGGTATGGGGAACTGGCTGCCGCTGCGACCCGTGCTTGTGTCGTTCCAAGATTTCAACGTGTACCCTGCCGGGGCGGTCACGGTCAGATCTGCGATTTGACCATATTGATTTGTAGCTGCTTGCCAGCGGTTTTCCACGGTTGTCGGGCGCAGGAAGACCGAGCCTTCGGCGGGGATGAGGGCTTTCCAAGCAGTGTGAACACCACTTGCCGTGATACGATCTTTCGCCACGGCCGTACCGTTGGCGGATTCAATCGTAAAGGACGTGCTTTTGGTGGCCTCGATGATCAGGCGGAATGCGTACTTGTATGTCGCGCTACTCACTGCACCATTGGTGTCACTCATGGCGAGGGCAATGATCCAATCCTCGCCCTCGCTGTTCAGCGCCAGCACGCTGCTCGTGCTGCTGACACGGTTCACATTGGCGAGGTGTAGGCCGTTGTTGTGGTTATACTCGGTGGAGAGCTGAGAGTCGCCCATCGTCCACGTGTTGTTTTCCTCGTAGCTACCGTACCAGTCATAGCCATACGCCGTGGGCTTTGAACTGTCGGAATTGCCGAAATAGTAGCGGAAATACACGCCGTCCGCCAAAACGGTATCGGTGTTGCCCTTGACGGTGTTTTCCCAGCGGTCGCGGTTGCCGTTGTTGACGAGAATGCGCACCTCGCCGATGCCCTCATTGACGATGAGACGATAGTCCCAATCGTTGCCGCAACCATCCGTCCACGCTTTTAGCGTATCAGGGAAGGAGAAATGAATATCATTTTCAAAACTCGGGAAGCGGAAGCCGCCATCGTAGAGGGCTTTCAGGCCGGAGAGGGGGTTGGTGGGAGTCGTGCCTGCGGTGCCGACCCACGGGGTTTTATCGTTGCCCCGATGGTCGTCGCCGTCTTGCTGGCCTTTCTTGAAGACCACGGCGAAGCTGCCGATGTCGTTATTTTCATCACTTCCGGATTTGAGGACGAAGTCCACGGTCGTGGGTTCGTTTCCGACTTCGGGGATGGTCAGTTTGTAAATGAATTTATCACTTTCGTTGTTCAGATATACTTCAGGGTTTACAGTGAAGTTGGTGTCATTCCCAACATGGTACACCAGTGTCGGGGCGGTAGCATCGGCTGTTTTTCCGCCTACGGCGATGAAGTAGTTATCGCCCGCGTTGCCGTTTGTATAGGTGAAGGCTTTAATGCTACCCTCGGCTACGGTGGTTTTACCCACGGCATTTTCACTGCACTGTAAGCGTTGATTCGTGTCGTCTATGTTGGTCGCAAAGTAGACGGTGGTGGAGGTGGTACTGCCACCGACCGTGATGGACGGCAGGTTGGTCGCCGCCTGCTGCGCGGTATTGCCGGACGATTGACTCTCTTCGTCGTCGTCTACCGCCCACGCCGCCGGCAGCAGCGTCAGGGTCATGACGAGCGCCAGCAAGGCTGCCAAAATTTTTCTCATCCTGTTTCCTCTCTCTCGTTGTAAGATTTCGCAGTGGAACATGGTTTCGGCTGCGCCGAAACGCCGACCCTCCCCCGCGGGGGAGGGTATATTCATTATAGCATATGTACCAATAAATGCAAGGGAAAGCAGCAAAATATTCAGTTTATTTTTCCGAAATAAGGGCGAAATTTCCGTATTTTTACCAAATCAATACTTGCGCAAGACAGGCCGATGTAGTAAAATAACTCTGAGCCGCCTTTTTTCGGCGGCAAAAGGAGGTCAGAGCATGGGCGTTTTATATGCGCTGGAGGGCATTCGCTCGCCGCTATTGGATAAGATCATGCTCCTCATCAGCGAGCTGGGAGGGGAAGCCCCGTTCCTTATGATTGCCATCGCGGTTTTCTGGTGCGTTGATAAGCGGAAGGGCTACTACCTGATGACCGTCGGCTTTTTCGGCATGATTTTCAACCAGTTTCTCAAAATTCTCTGCTGCGTGCCGCGCCCGTGGGTCAAGGACCCCGACTTTACCATCGTCGAGGCGGCGCGCGCGGACGCAACGGGCTACTCGTTTCCCAGCGGCCACACGCAGAACGCCGTCGCGCTCTACGGCGGCCTCGCCCGCTGCACGAGGCACGTGCTTGTGCGCGCGGTGTGCATTGCACTGGCGGTGCTGATCGCGTTCAGCCGGATGTACCTCGGCGTACATACCCCGCTCGATGTCGGCGTGTCGGCGGTGATTGCCGCAGCGCTGGTGGTGGGCGTGTACCCGATGATCGAGGAGATCAAGCGCCGCCCGGCGGTGCTGACGCGGGTGATTGCGTCCATGGTGCTGTGCGCCGCCGCGTTCCTCGTCTACCTCTACCTGCGCGGCGACACGGGCGCGACCGAGGCGGACAGCGCCAACTACGTCAGCGCGCTCGAAAACGGGTGGAAGCTTGCGGGCGCGGCGGTCGGGCTGCTGGCGGTGAATGTCATCGACCGTGCGTACCTGAGGTTCGAGACGCAGGCGGTCTGGTGGGCGCAAGGGATCAAGCTTGCGGTCGGCTTCGCCCTGCTGATGGCGATACGCGCCGGGCTGAAAGCCCCGCTGCTCGCGCTCATCGGCGACGCGGGGATCGCGGGCGCGGTGCGCTACCTGCTCGTCGTCTTCTTCGCCGGGTGCGTCTGGCCGCTGACGTTTTGGTGGTTCGGACGGCTGGGAAGAAAACGGTGAGACAATCAAATTTCTTGGAGCCTTCGAACCCATGGACACAAGAGACCGTCATTTATTCCTGTCAAGGTCGCGAGAGAAAATGATGGTATGCTTTTGCCGCCTGCGCTCGGCAAACTCTGTGAGACGTTTTTGACACGCAAAGCCCGCACCCCCGGAGACGGGGTGAAGTAGTCAATAGTTAGTAGACACAAAATTTCTTAAGCCACCAGTTCTGTTCAGAGCAGAACTGGTGGCTTAAGAAATTTTGTGTCTACTAACTATTGACTACTTCAGAGACGGGGTGCGGGTTTTGTATGTGCATGATATTCGCCGGGGTTACTTTTCTTTCCGCTTTTTGGCGAAGGCGGCTTTTTTGCGTGGGGACATTTTGCCCTTCTGCGCGGCGGGTGGGGCGGCGCGGCGGGAATGGCGGTCGGCGGAGCCGTTCATCGGGCGGCGCGTCGGGGCTTCCGATTTTCCGACCCTCGGATTTCTCTCGCTTCGTTCATTCTTTCCTCTTCGCCCGTTCCATTCGCTCTTTCTGTTCCGCTCGCTGTGCTCGTTCTTTTTGTTCTTTTCGGGTTTGGCAATTTGGCCGTATGGCTCGCCCTTGCGCGGGCGGAGAAGACACTTCTTCTCGTAGCCGATGAGGTCGGTGCGTCCCGCCGCCTCCAACGCCTCCACCACCAGCGCACGCTTCTCCGGGCGCGACCACTGGAGCAGCGCACGCTGCATGGCTTTGTCCTTGGGCTCCTTGGCCACGTAGACCGGGGACATATCGCGCGGGTCGATCCCGGTGTAGTACATACAGGTCGAGAGCGTACCGGGGGTAGGGTAGAAATCCTGCACCTGCTCGGGGACGCGGCCCGAGCGGTGGAGAAATTCCGCCAGCTCCACCGCATCGCCGAGGGTGCAGCCGGGGTGGCTGGACATGAGATACGGTACGAGGTACTGCTCCGTGCCGTGTTCCTCGTTGAGCTTTCGGTACTGCCGCCAGAACCTTTCAAACACGTCGAAGTGCGGCTTGCCCATGTAGTCCAGCACGGCGCTGACGCAATGCTCCGGCGCGACCTTGAGCTGGCCGGAGATATGATCATTCACCAGCTCACGGAAGAAGGTCTGATTTTTATCGCGGTCTTGCAGCAGATAGTCATAGCGAATGCCGGAGCGGACGAAGACCTTCTTGATACCGGGGAGACGCCGCATTTTTTGCAGCAGCTCCGTGTACTCCGAGTGGTCGGCGTCCAAATTCGGACACGGCTCGGGCGCGAGGCAGCTGCGGTTTTTGCACATCCCGCAGCGCTTCTGCTTCTGACAGCTCGTGTGGCGGAAGTTGGCACTCGGCCCGCCGACATCGTGGATATACCCCTTGAAAAGCGGGTCATGGGTCAGCAGCTCCGCCTCCTCCAAGAGCGAGGGAATGGAGCGGCTCGTGACCATGCGCCCTTGATGGAACGCGAGGGCGCAGAAATTGCAGCCGCCGAAGCAGCCGCGGTTGTGCGTGATGGAGAAACGCACCTCCTCGATGGCGGGGATGCCCTGCGTATACATGGGGTGTACCTCCCGCGTGTAGGGCAGGGCGTAGAGCGCATCCAACTCCTCGCGCCGCAGGGGACGCGCCGGGGGATTGACGACTAAAAACCGTCCCTCGCACGGCTGCACCACGGCGCAGCCCCGGATGGGGTCATGCTCGTCGTATTCGAGCTTCGTGGCGCGGGCGTAGGCCGTCAGGTCGGCGCACACCGCCTCGTAGGAGGGGCAGTCCGCGCGGTGGAACTTCAGCTCGCCCACATGGTCGGTGATGTAGGCCGTGCCGGGGATGTCGGTCATCTCGGCGACGGGCATTTTTCTTGCGAGACGGCGGGCGACCTCCACCGTCGCACTCTCGCCCATACCGTAGACAAGGAGGTCGGCGGGCGCGTCGAAGAGAATGCTGCGGCGCACCTTGTCGTCCCAGTAGTCGTAATGCGCGAAGCGGCGCAGCGACGCCTCCAGCCCGCCGATGACGATGGGCGTGTCGGGAAACGCCTCGCGGGCGCGGTTGGCGTAGACGATGGTCGGGCGGTCGGGCCGCTTGCCCATGACGCCGCCCTCGCTGTAAAGGTCGCGGGTGCGGCGGCGTTTGGCCACCGTGTAGTGCGCCACCATCGAATCGAGATTGCCGCCGCCGATGAGAACGCCGAAGCGGGGCTTGCCCATCGCGCGGAACGGCTCCGCCGTGTGCCAATCGGGCTGCGGCAGAATTGCCACGCGGTAGCCCTTACTCTCCAGCAGGCGGGCGATCAGCGTTGTGCCGAAGCTGGGGTGGTCGATGTAGCCGTCCGCCGTCACGACCAGAAAATCGTAGTAGTACCAGTCGCGCGCGAGCATTTCCTCGCGGCTGACGGGGAGAAATTCCTCGCCGCGCGTCATACGACCGTCACCCACTTTTTCAGTGCGCTCACCGCCTGCACGATGGCCTCGGCGGGGGTATCGGCGTATTGCAGCGTTTCATCGGTGAGCAGTGCGCCGTGGCCGAAATCGTCAAAGGCAGGCAGGGCGTTCTCACCGTTACAGCCGGGCAGCAGCAAAAACGCGCTCGAACAGACGCGGCGCACGTCCCGCACATCGAGGCTGTACCCCGTAGCGACGGACAGTGCCGCGCCGCTGCGCGCCATCTTCTCCGAGAGGGAGAGCCACAGGTGGCGGTCGCCCGCCATGAGCATCTGCGCATCCCCGCCGGAGGGATTGGCGGTGCGGACGGCGGCGATGGCCAGACGATCCTCCGGCACGGCGAGGCAGTCCCGCCCCGCGTAGGGGCAGACCGTCACGGCGTCTGCGCCGTAGCCCATCCACGGCGAGGGGTCGGCAGTGTTGAGGTCGAGAATGGTGTAAAGCTCCTTGGCGTGGGCGGCGGTGATGAGGTTGGTCAGCACGTCCGCGCCCATCATGCCGTGGGCGAGGTAGGCGTCGCCGCGCAGCACCACGGCGGGCAGCACACCCGCCGCCGCGTCGAGCAGCGTCGTGCCGTGGTAGCGCAGCGCCTCGGCGTGCGCCATCGGCACGTCGCCGAACATATCGGTGAAGTTTTTCAGGATTTTCGGGCTGAGACGCGCCGGGTCGGGTGAGAGCGTCAGCGCGAGGGGGGTTTTGCGCGCGCGGATGCACGAGCGCAGCAGCGTGAGAGACATATCGTTCCTCCTATCGTGGGTGGTGAGTATATGATGAATGTGAGGGATATACGGGGCAGCGCGGCGGGAGAATCAATACCTTGTATTATACTATATCCCGCCCTGTTTTTGCAAGAAACCACGCGGATTTTTTGCGCCCTCCCGATGAACCCTCATCAATTTTTTGCTTTTCCCCAAGTCTATGGGATGACTTTTCCGAACAGATATGCTATAATGGGTTATCTTATTGAGCAGATTGGGGAGAGTACCGATGAAACTCGGCTTTGACAACGACAAATACCTGCGCTTGCAGGCGCAGCACATCATGGAGCGGCTGGCGCAGTTCGGCGGCAAGCTTTATCTCGAATTCGGCGGCAAGCTGTTCGATGACTACCACGCCTCCCGCGTGCTGCCCGGCTTCCGGCCCGACAGCAAAATTCGTATGCTGCGCACGCTCAAGGACGACGTGGAAATCGTCGTGGCCATCTGCGCGGGCGATATTGAGAAGAACAAAATGCGCGGCGATCTCGGCATCGGCTACGACGAGGACGTACTGCGCCTGATCGACGTCTTCCGCAGTCAGGGCTTCTACGTCGGCAGCGTTGTCATCACCCAGTACGCCGGCCAGCCGGCGGCGGAGGCGTTCATCAAGCGGCTCGGCGCGCTGGGCGTGAAGAGCTACAAGCACTACCCCATCGCCGGCTACCCCTCCGACGTGGCGCACATCGTCTCCGACGACGGGCTGGGCAAAAACGACTACATCGAGACGACACGCCCCATCGTCGTCGTCACCGCGCCCGGCCCCGGCAGCGGCAAAATGGCCACCTGCCTCAGCCAGCTCTACCACGAGAACCGCCGCGGCATCTCCGCGGGCTACGCCAAGTACGAGACGTTCCCTATCTGGAATCTGCCCCTCAAGCACCCGGTGAACCTCGCCTACGAGGCCGCTACCGCCGATTTGAACGACGTGAACATGATCGACCCGTTCCACTTGGAGGCCTACGGCAAGACGACGGTAAACTACAACCGTGACGTGGAGATTTTCCCGGTGCTATCGGCGATGTTCCGCAAAATTCAGGGCGAATGCCCCTACAAATCCCCCACCGACATGGGCGTGAACATGGCGGGCTTCGCCATCGTAGACGACGACGTGTGCTGTCAGGCCAGCCGCATGGAGATCCTGCGGCGGTACTATCACGGCTGCGTCGAGCGCGTAAAGGGACAGGCCGACGAGTGCGTGGTGCGGAAGCTGGAGCTGGTCATGCAGCAGGCTGACGTCACGCCGGAGCTTTGTCCCGCCGTGTCCGCGTCCTTGGCCAAGGCGGAGGTCACGGGCAAGCCCGCCGGGGCGATGGTGCTGCCGGACGGCAGCGTCGTGACCGGAAAAACCTCCGCCCTGCTGGGCGCCTCCGCCGCGCTGCTGCTGAACGCGCTGAAGAAGCTGGCGGGCATCGACCACAAGCTCGACCTCATCCCCGCCTCGGTCATCGAGCCCATCAGTACGCTCAAGACCGAGTGCTTGGGACACCGCAACCCGCGCCTGCACTCCGACGAGGTGCTGATCGCGCTGGCCATCTCCGGCCTTACGAACCCGCTGGCGGCGATGGTACAGGCGCAGCTCAAGAGCCTGCGCGGCTGCGAGGCGCACTTCTCCGTCATCATCTCCGAGGAGGACACGAAGCTCTACAAACGCCTCGGTATCAACGTAAGCTGCGAGCCGCGCTACGAAATTAAGGGACTGTATCACAAATAAGAAACCGCAAGCGGACGCCTCGGCGTCCGCTTGCGACTTCAACAGCCACAACTGTCCTCACTCAAAAACACATAAAACGAGAGACGCTTGCGCGTCTCTCGTTTTTGCTTCTATGCAAGTACCTTACTTCAGCTCGACCTTGCCGCCGGCCTCTTCGACCTGCTTCTTCATAGCCTCGGCGTCGTCCTTGGACAGCGCTTCCTTCAGGGTGTGAGGCACGCCCTCAACGGCAGCCTTGGCCTCGGCCAGACCCAAACCGGTGATCTCGCGGACGACCTTGATGACCTTGATCTTCTGAGCGGCATCGAAGCCGGCCAAAACGACGTCAAACTCGGTCTTCTCCTCGGCAGCGGGCGCAGCAGCGCCGGCAGCGGGAGCGGCCATGGCGGCGGCGGAAACGCCGAACTCCTCCTCGAGCGCGTGTACCAGCTCGGACAGCTCCAAAACGGTCAAACCCTTGATCTCTTCGATCATAGCAGTAATCTTCTCAGACATTGTGATAGCCTCCTATTTGTAAGATTTAAGATGATGGTGCGCAGGCGCATCGCCCGCGCGATGTGGTGTGCGCCGATTTACTCGGCGGCTGCGCCGTTCTTCTCGGCGATCTGCTTGAGGACGCAGGCGAGGCCGGAAATGGGCGCCAGCATCGTACCCAGCACCTGTGCTTGCAGCACGGGCAGTGCGGGAATGGACGCCAAAGCGTCGATCGTCTCCATGGAGACGACCTTGCCGTCCATGAAGCCGCCCTTGATCTCGAACTTGTCCTTGAGCTTCTTTGCGTAGTCCGCCATCACGCGAGCGGGAGCGACGGGATCGTCAGCGCAGATGGCAAGAGAAGTCGTGCCGTTGAGCTGCTCGTCCAGTTCATTCAGACCGCAGTTGTTGAAAGCGAAACGCAGCAGGGTGTTCTTGATGACAGCGTACTCAATGTTGTTGCTGCGGCACTCCGCGCGCAGAGCGGTATCCTCTGCCACGGTGATGCCCTTGTAATCAACGATGATACCGGCTGCGGAATGCTGCAGCTTTTCGGTCAACGCCGCCACGATCGCCTGCTTTTCAGACAGAACCTTTGCGTTGGGCATTCTTTGATTTCACCTCCGTTAGAATTGTCGGTGCGTTCAAAAAGGAAACCGTCCCCATGCCAAAGGACATGAGGACGGTAAAAGCAATCATTACGATGTGCCATCCTCGGCAGGACTTACGGCGCTTGCCACCTGCTGTCTTTGGAACGCAACCAATATTATATCCAAGGCTCTCCGACTTGTCAAGCCTAAGATACGGTTTTTCGGCATTCGCAGGAAATCTCCCGCAATCGCCATCGGACACCAAGATACCGATCTGCTGTTCGGATCTCTGCGCAGATTTCCTGCCGGGCAAGGCGAAGTCTCGCAGGAATACTTTGTGTATTTCAAGAGGCTTCAACACAGACCGGCGGGGAATATGCCGGAGAGCTGAGCAGCGGAGTCGGCAGCGCGGCGACCAAACTTACAGCTGCTTATTGGCGTTCATCTTCACGCCGGGACCCATCGTGGCCGCGGCCACGCAGGACTTGATATACTGACCTTTGGCAGCGGCGGGCTTGGCCTTGATGATCGCGCCGATGAGGGCGGAGTAGTTCTCGAAGAGCTTCTCAGCGCCGAAGGACACCTTGCCGATGGGGCAGTGGATGATGTTGGTCTTGTCGAGACGGTACTCGACCTTACCGGCTTTCGCCTCGGTGACGGCCTTGGCGGCGTCGGGCGTGACCGTGCCGGACTTGGGGGAGGGCATCAGGCCCTTCGGGCCAAGCACCTTACCGAGACGGCCGACGACACCCATCATATCGGGCGTGGCAACGACGACATCGAAGTCGAACCAGTTCTCCTTCTGGATCTTCTCGACCAGATCCATCTCACCGACGTAATCCGCACCGGCGGCCTTGGCGGCCTCAGCCTTGTCGCCCTTGGCGAAGACGAGGACGCGGACGGACTTACCCGTGCCGTTGGGCAGGACGATCGCGCCGCGGACCTGCTGGTCGGCGTGGCGGGAGTCAACACCCAGCTTGACGTGCAGCTCGACGGTCTCGTCGAACTTGGCGGAAGCGGTCTTGCAGATCAGCTCCAAGCCCTCCTTGGGGTCGTACAGCGCGGCCTTATCGATCTGCTTGGCACTCTCTTGATATTTCTTACCTCTGAACATCTCTACACCCTCCTTACTCGCCGACGACAACGCCCATGGAACGGGCGGTACCGGCGATCATGCTCATGGCAGCCTCGAGAGACGCGGCGTTCAAATCGCGCATCTTCAGCTCTGCGATCTTCTGAATGGAGGCCTTGGAGATGGTGGCGACCTTTTCCTTGTTGGGGACGCCGGAACCGGACTCAATGTTGCACTCCTTCTTGATCAGAACGGCTGCGGGAGGGGTCTTGGTGATGAAGCTAAAGGAGCGGTCGGCATACACGGTGATGACCACGGGAATGATCAGCCCCATGTCGTTCTTCGTGCGCTCGTTAAACTCCTTGGTAAAGGCAGCAATGTTGATACCGTGCTGACCCAGTGCCGGGCCGACGGGAGGAGCGGGCGTTGCCTTGCCCGCGGGGATTTGCAGCTTGACGTATCCAACGACTTTCTGTGCCATTTGTAGGCACCTCCTTCAATAAAATGTGGTAGCGGCGGGGATACCTTGCCGCTCTTGGCGAGACGCAGCGCGTCTCTCCCACTTTGCCGATGCGCTCGCATCGGTCTTTTGCACGGCCGTGCCGCGCTTAGCTGTGGCTTACCTCGACCTGATCCAGCTCGAGATCCACCGGGGTCTCGCGTCCGAACATGGATACGACCACGCGCACCCTGTTTTTCTCCGGCTCGATCTCCTCCACCGTTCCGGTGAAGCTGGCCAGCGGCCCCTCGGTGATGCGGACGGTGTCGCCCACATGATACAGCACCACGATTTCGCGCTTCTCCACGCCCAGCGAGGCGACCTCGTCGTCCGTCAGGGGGATGGCGTTGTTGGCCTCACCGACGAAGCCTGTCACGCCGCGGATGTTGCGGATCAAGTGCCATGTATCGTCGGTCATGACCATCTTCACAAGCACGTAGCCGGGGAAGACCTTACGCTGGACTTCCTTCATCACACCCGTCTCCGTCACCTCAGTGACGGTCTCAAGGGGGATCTCGGTCTTGAGGACCATGTCCTCCATCCCACGATTGACCACGGACTTCTCGATGGCAGCCTTCACCGCGTTTTCATAGCCGGAATAGGTATGTGCCACATACCACTTTGCGTTCTCAGCCATTTCCCGTTTCCTCAGGCAAACAGGCCGATGAGCGTGTTCACCGCCAGCACGGCCACCGCGTCAAAAATCCAAATCGCCGCGCCCACGATCAGGGAGCAGAGCAGGACAGTCCCGGTGTTTTTGGCGGTGGTTTTGCCGTCAGGCCAAACGACCTTCTTCAGCTCGCTTCTCATTTCGCGGAACCACTTGCCGCGATCCTTGGCAACCTTCTTTTCTTCAGCCATCACAAATTCTCCTTCCGATCATTTCGTCTCGGTGTGGACGGTGTGCTTTCTGCAGAAGGGGCAATACTTGTTCAGCTCAAGCTTGTCAGGGGTATTCTTCTTGTTCTTCATCGTGTTGTAGTTTCTCTGCTTGCACTCGTTGCATCTCAAAGTGATCTTCACGCGCATTAACGGCACCTCCTTATTAGATTGGGCGTCCTGTTCGGACCTCCCTATTGCCTCCCTGCCGGGTGGCGACCCTCTGCGCCCTTGAAGCGAAAAAGCGCGCAAAAAGAAAACACCCACTCACAGGTAATGCACACTATACCACATTTTCCGCGCAGCGTCAACGCTTTTTTCAAAAAATTCGCTTTTCTCACTGTTTTGGTTGCGCGGCCACTATATTTTGTGTATGATAGTGCCATCGAGTAGAAAGAGCAGGTGCAAGCATATGAAGATCATGGCGATCGACTACGGCGATGCCCACACCGGCATTGCCATCTCGGACGATACGGAGACGCTGGTAGGTCACGCGGAGGTCATCCACAGCCGCAGACAGGACGAGGTGCTGTCGGCCATCCGGCGCATTATTGACGAATATCACGCAAAGCTGCTCGTGCTGGGCTATCCCCGCAACATGGACGGCACGGAGGGACCTCGCGCCGAGAAGTGCGCCGCCTTCGGCGCGCTGGTGCGTCAGGAAACGGGGCTGGAGGTCATCCTCTGGGACGAGCGGCGCACCACCATCGACGCGCACAACATCCTCCTTCAAAACGGTCAGAACGCCAAAAAGAGGAAGAAGACCGTGGACGCGGTGGCGGCGGCCTTGATGCTGGAGGGTTACCTGACGCGGCGGAGGCTGGAGGGCGCGAAATGACGGACGTCCTCATCATCGGCGGCGGCGCGTCCGGTATGGCGGCGGCACTGGCGGCGCAGGAAAACGGCGGCACCGTCACGCTCCTCGAGCGGCAGGCGCGCCTTGGCCGCAAGCTGCTGGCCACAGGGAACGGCCGCTGCAACCTGACAAATCACAACGTCTCCCCCGCCCACTACCACGGCGAGAACAGATGCTTCTGCGCCCACGCGCTGAACGCCTTCGATGTGGGCGCGACCCTGCAATACTTCGCCTCGCTGGGACTGCTGACGGTCAGCGAGGACACAGGCCGCGTCTACCCCATGAGCAATATGGCGGGCAGCGTGCTGGACGTGCTGCGCTACGCGCTGGAACGCCCCGGCATCGAGGTGCTGACCGGGCAGACCGTCACCACCGTGAAGCGCACCCCCTCCGGCTTCACGGTACGCACCGAGACGGACACCTTCACCGCCCGCCACGTCATTCTGGCCGCCGGAGGCGCGGCGGGCGGCAAGGTCGGCGGCGTGATGGACGGCTACCGCCTCGCCAAAGCTCTCGGCCACCACCGCACCGCGCTCTACCCCTCCCTCGTCCAGCTCAAAACCGACCCGACCTACCCCCGCGCCCTCAAGGGCGTCAAGGCCGAGTGCCGCCTCCGAATCCTCCGCGGCGAAGCGTGCATCGCGGAGAACCGCGGCGAGGTGCTGTTCACCGAGTACGGCGTCAGCGGCCCGGCGGTCTTTGACCTTTCCCGCGCCGTCGCCGCAGGCGGCGAGGGCCTGACGTGCGCGCTGAATTTCTTTCCCGATTGGGAGACCCCGGAGCTGCTGCATTGGCTGAAGCAGCGGCAGCGGTGCATGGCGCAGCATGAGGCCTCGACCCTGCTGGTGGGTTCGTGCCACACGCGGCTGGGGCAGATGATCTGTAAGTCCGCGGGCTTTACGAACCAGCCCGCCGCCGCGCTCACCGACGACGATTTGAAGCGCATCGCCCGTCAGGCAACGCACTTCACACTGCCCATCACAGGCACGTGCGGCTTCGACCAGGCGCAGGTCACGGCGGGCGGCCTGCGTACCGACGAATTCGACCCCGAAACGCTGGAAAGCCGACTCGTCCCCGGCCTCTACGCCTGCGGCGAGCTGCTGGACATCGACGGCGATTGCGGCGGCTTCAACCTGCAATGGGCATGGTCCTCCGGCCGCCTCGCCGGCCTCTCCGCCGCCCGCCGTTAACCACATACGCCATCGTTGAATATTCGTGCGGCAGGGTGCTGTCTGGCTGTGCTACTGCGCGAACGTCGCCGTGTGCAAGAGCTGCGCAAGCAGGCTGCCCCACGTGCGGCGCGGCACGTCCTCGGCGGCCAAAATGGGGACGGCCAGCACCTCTGCCTCGCCGTCCAGCAGTGTCAGCGTCCCCACGCGCTCCCCGGCCTCGACGGGTGCGCTCACACGCTCCGGCAGGTCGATGCGCCGCGTCAGGCCGCTGATTTTCCCCTTTTCCACCACCGCCGTAAGCTCCTCCTGCGGCAGCGTCAGCGCAAGCGTCTCCGTCTCGCCCATCGTAACGGGCAGCGCGGGCAGCGGCGCCTCCGACGCGGCGGAAACGAGGGCGTAGGCCGAAAAGCCGTAGTTGAGCAGCGCCCTGGCGTCGCTGTTGCGCTTGTCAGACGTCTCGCCCTTCATGACGACGGCGATCAGCTCCATCCCCTCGCGCTCCGCCGTCGCGCTGATGCAGTACCCGGCGGAGGCGGTGTAGCCCGTTTTCAGTCCGGTCGCGCCGTCGTAAAAACGGATGAGCTTGTTGGTGTTGGCAAGGCCGAACGTGCCGCCGCGGATCGTGTCTGTCCAGATGGTCGTGAAGCGGCGGATATCCGGGTGGTACAGCAGCAGCTCGCGGCTCATGAGCGCGACGTCGTGCGCACTCGTGACGTGACCCTCGGCGGTCAGCCCGGTGCAGTTGACGAAGTGCGTGTCGTCCATCCCCAGCGCACGGGCGCGGTTGTTCATCTGCTCCACGAACAGCTCCGTCACGCCGCTGACCTTCTCCGCCAAGGCCACCGCCGCGTCGTTGCCGGAGGAGACGCACACGCTCTTGAGCAGCTCCTCGACCGTGATCTTCTCGCCCTCGGCCAAAAACACCTGACTGCCGCCCATTCCGGCGGCGTTGGCGGACACCGTGACCACGTCGTCATACGAGAGTGCGCCGCTGTCGATGGCCTCCATCGTCAAAAGAAGCGTCATAATCTTGGTCACGCTGGCGGGCTCAAGGCGCTCATGCTCGTTTTGGGCGAAAAGCACCTGCCCGGTCGTTTTTTCCATCAGCAGCGCGGCGCGGCTCGTCAGCGGCAGCTCCGCCGCCGCGGCCATACCCACCAGCGCGAGCGACAGCCCCGCCGCCAGCACCGACACGATCAGCTTTTTCATCGCGTTCCCTCCATAGAAGTTTGTGTATTCTATGCGTCGGGACAGGCGATTCATGCCTCCCGCACACCGCACCAACGGCGCGAAACAGAAAAAGAGAACGGTCGTAACCGTTCTCTTTTGTGCATTTATTGCGCTATTCCGCCCAATTTTGTTCGCCTTAGTGCTTCTTTTTGCCAACCCAAGTCATACCTGTCACGCTCAAAATCTCGGCGGCCGCAGTGGCAGGGATTGTGACGGTGTTGGTCTCCTTGGCGTCGATTGCAACCTTTGCGGCTTCGTCCGCCCCTGCCGATTTGAACGTCTTTATTGATACGTAAGAAGCCCCATTTGCAGCGCAAATGGGGCTTTGCTTTATGCCTTATTTCGACTTACATCATCGGTGGTTCTAAGCCCAAACGACGGTACATGGCCTTTTTCACAGCCTTGAGGATGTTCTCGTAGCCCGTGCAGCGGCACAGGTGGCCGGAGAGCAGCTTGCGCAGCTCCTCGTCGGAGTAGAGCTTGCCGCTGTTCAAAATCTCCACGGCGGTCATGATAAAGCCGGGGGTGCAGAAGCCGCATTGGATGGCCGTTTCCTCCATGAACGCCTTCTGAATGTCGCTCGGTTCGCCGTCGGGGCTGAGCAGCCCCTCGAGCGTCTGAATATGCTTGCCCTCCGCCCACACGGCCAGATAGATGCAGGAGTTGAACGTCTCACCGTCGATGAGGACGGTACACGCGCCGCATTCGCCCACCTCACAGCCCTTCTTCACGGAGGTCAGGTGGTAATCGTTGCGGAGCATATCCGTCAGGCTGGCGCGGACGTCCACCATTTTTTCCACGTCCTTGCCGTTGATGTTGCAGCTCACGAGCTTATACTGTCGTTTCATGCCATCTCACCTCCTGCCAGCTTGATGGACTTGACGAGACACCGCTTGGCGATCTCCACGGCGATATGCTGGCGGAACGCCTTGCTGGCGCGCCAGCTGTCGCGGGGGTTGATGTCGTCCAAAATGGCGCGGCCGAACGCCTCGACCGTCTCCTCCGTCAAGGGCTTGCCCTTCGCGGCGGCCTCGGCGCAGGCGCAGCGCAGCGGCACAGGCCCGGCGACACCGTAGGCGATACGGGCTCGTTCGATGGTCTTCTTGTCCTCGCTGAGACGGACGTTGACGCTGCACCCCAAGGTGGCGATGTCCATCGCGTTGCGCATGGCGTACTTGATATAGTGTCCCCAGCAGCGGTCGTAGCTCTCCTTGGGGATGAGGATGGCGGTCTGAATTTCGCCGTCCTCCACGCGGATGTCCACCGTGCCGGCCTTGATATAGAACTCATGGATGGGCAGGCGGCGGACGCCGTTCTTGCCCGTTAGCTCCACGATGGCGTCCCATGCGTGGAGGGTGGAGGACGAGTCGGCGGAGGTCACGCCGTTGCAGGTGTTGCCGCCGATCGTGCCGATGTTGCGTATCTGCGGGCCGCCGACCATGTCTACGGCCTCGCCCAGCACGTTGATATATTTTTGAATGATGGGGTCGCGGGTGATATGGGAAAAGCTCGTCAGGCTGCCGATGCGGATGTTCTCGTCCTCGTCGATGGACACGCCGCGCAGCTCGTCCAGCCCGAAGATGGAGATCAGCTCCTTCCCGGCGCGCTTGCCCTCGCGCATCTGCACCAGCACGTCACTGCCGCCGGCGATGATCTGCGCCTCGGGGTGCGCCAAGCGGAGTGCCACGGCGTCTTCCACGCTGGCGGCCTCGTAGAGTGCTTTCATGTCATACATGGCTCACTTGCCCTCCTTTTTGTTCCAGTCGTCCTGAATAAGCCCCGCCTTGGAAAATTCGGCAAACAGCACGTGGGGCGTGATGGGCGCGCAGTTGATGGCCACGCCCGTGGCGTTGTAGATGGCGTTGCGGATGGCCGGTGCGCCGGAGCAGGCCGGCGGCTCGCCGAGGGCCTTCGTGCCGAAGGGGGAGGTCGGCTCGGGGTTTTCGATGAACTGCGCCTCCAAATGCGGGTGATCCATGAACGTGGAGAGCTTGTAGTCCAGCAGGTTGTTGTTCAGCGGCTTGCCCGTCTTTTCGTCAAAGAGAAGCTGTTCGCTCATGCCGAAGCCGATGGCCATCGACATACCGCCGTGAACCTGTGCCTCCGCCAAGGCGGGGTTGATGAGGCTGCCGCAGTCGTGGACGTTGATGATCTTGTTGAGCGTCACCTTGCACAAGGGGATGTCCACCGTCACGTCGGCGAATGTGCAGCCGAAGGAGTAGGCATTGTTGCGGATGGTGTAGGTGGACTCGGCGGTGATGTGCGCACTGTCGGCGGCGTTGTACTGCGCCGTCATAGCCAGATCCTTGAGGCTCATCAGCACCGAGCCGTCCTGCTTGCGGACGATATTGCCGTCCACGATGTCCATATTATCCACGGCCTGCCGCGTCACCTTCGTGGCGTAGGCCAAGATGTTCTGCCGCAGCAGCGTGGCCGTCTGACGGATGGAGAAGCCCGCGACATACGTCTGACGGCTGGCGTAAGCGCCCAAGCCCGTGGGCGTGATGTCGGTATCCTGACAGGAGACGACGTGGACGTCCCTATAGCTCTTGAGGCCGACAGCCTCGGCGGTCATCTGCGCATAGGCGGTGTCCGCGCCCTGCCCGATCTCCGTCTCGCCGCACTGCATCGTCACCGTGCCGTCCAAATTCAGCTGCATACGGTTGCTCGAGGTCTCCAGCGAAATGGGATAGACGGCGGTGTTGTACCAAAACGCCGCCACGCCGATACCGCGCCGAACGTCGCCGGTGTCGTGGGTGTATTCCTCTTTTTTGCGGTCGTAGTCGATGTATTGCTTGCCCTTTTCCATGCACTCGCGGAACGAGTCGTAGTAGTTGACGTTCCCGGTGAAGGCGTCGTGATAGCCCTTGGGCATGATGTACTTCATGCGGTACTCCAGCGGGTCCATGTGGACGGCGCGGGCGCACTCGTCGATGTTTGCGTCGTCGGCAAAGGACGCCTGCGGCATCCCGTAGCCGCGCATGGCGCCGGCAGCGGGACGGTTGGTGAAGACCGTCCATGCGTCGCACTCCATGTGGTCGCAGGGGTAAATCTGCGGGAACGAACCCATGGCCTTGGCCACGATGGAGTGACCATGGGAGGCATACGAACCCTGATTGGAGAAGCACTCGACCTTACGCGCGGCGATAGAACCGTCCTTGTGCAGCCACGTGACGATGTGGAAGCGGATGGCGTGGCGCACGCGGTTGGACACGAACGTCTCCTCGCGAGAGCAGTCGATCCGCACGCAGCGGCCGCCGACCTGTGTCGTACACCACGCGCACAGCGGCTCGTAGAGCGCGTCCTGCTTGTTGCCGAAGCCGCCGCCGATGTAGGGCTTGATGATTTGAATGTCCGCCCACGGGCGGCCGAGCGCCTGTCCCACGACGCGGCGGATGATGTGCGGTATCTGCGTGGAGGCGACGACCACGATACGGCCGTTCTCCTCGTAGGCAAAGCAGCCGTGGTTCTCGATGTGGCAGTGCTGGACGGTCGGGGTGTCGTACCAGCCCTCGACCTTGATCAGCCCCGGCTCCTTAATGGCGTTTTGATAGTCGCCCTTTTTCATGTCGGTGTGCTTGAGAATATTATTGGGAAATTGCTCGTGAAGCTGGGGTGCGCCGTCCTCCATGGCCTTCTGCACGTCCAGCACGAAGGGCAGCTCGTCATATTCCACCTTCAGTGCGCGCACGCCCTGCATGGCGGCCACCTCATCCTCGGCGATGACCACCGCCACATCGTCACCGTAGTAGCGCACGTGGCGGTTGAGGAGATGGCGGTCGGCCACGTCCTGATGGCTCGGGTCCATCGACCACGGGTGGCCGGCCGTGGGGAAGCAGTGCTGCGGTACGTCGAAGCACGTCAGCACCTTGACCACGCCGGGGATGGCCTCCGCCGCCGACTTGTCGATGGATGTAACGAAGCCGTGGGCAATGGTCGAATGCTTGATACGGACGTACAACGCCCCTGCGGGCATACGATCCTCGTAATATTTCGTGCGGCCTGTGGCCTTGTCAAAGGCGTCCACGCGGATCTCGCTTTTTCCCACCTTGCTCATAATGAGGATGCCTCCTGTCGGTAGTGTTTGGAATACACGAACGTTATGTCTCTCATCAGTCGGTATTATAGCACGGCGGGCGAAAAAAGTATAGCCTCCGCGTGATTTTATTTTGTGAATAACGCTTATTTGGCCATTGACGGGACATACTGAAGCTGATAGACTACAAGAATGGGAAAGGACGGTGACGGGCGGATGGACGAGCTGCATATCGGCTGTGTCGTCATGGCGGCGGGCAGCGGCAGCCGCTTCGGGCGCAACAAGTTAGCGGCGGAGCTGGACGGCAAGACGCTCCTGCGCCGTGCGCTGGAGGCCGTGCCGAAGGCGGCCTTCTGCCGCGTGGTCGTCGTCACGCAGTACGACGAGGCCGCCGCACTGGCGGAGGCCTTCGGCTTCGAGGCACTGCGCAACGACTGCCCGGAGGACGGCCAGAGTCGCACGGTTCGCCTTGGAACGGAGGCGCTGTGCTCGTGCGACGCCATCTTGTATCAGGTGGCCGACCAGCCGCTGCTGCGGCAGGAGACGGTGGCGCGGGAGGTGGCGTTTTTCCGCCGGCACCCGGAGCATATCGTGGCGCTGGGACACGGCGGCGTGCGCGGCAATCCCTGCATTTTCCCCAAACGGTACTTCCGCGAGCTGATGTCGCTCTCCGGCGACCGGGGCGGCAGTGCCGTCATCCGGCAGTACCCCGGCGAGCTGCTTCTGTACGAGGCCGCCGCCTCGGAGCTGTGCGACGTGGACACGGCGGAAGCCCTCTCCGCCATCGGTGAAAAGCGAAAAATATGAGAATATAAACAGCAAACGGAGGCGGGCCTTGACAGTCTCGGGCGCAGGGAATCCCCTGCGCCTGCTTTTGCATCAGTCACGCTTGGGTCGCGATGTGTACTTACGAAAGTGTAGTCCGCGCCGTTCTCTTTTGCGTCCGCGCAGGAAGATACAGTTATTCCGAAAACATATATGAAAACAATTCCGCGCGAAAAAGAGAAAAAAGGTGTTGACATTTTCAAGGCAAATTGCTATAATAAGCAAGCTTGAGTTCCACGATGAAAGCAACACACGGCCAAGTAGTTCAGTTGGTTAGAACGCCAGCCTGTCACGCTGGAGGTCGAGGGTTCGAGCCCCTTCTTGGTCGCCATATGCCTCGGTAGCTCAGTTGGTAGAGCAGCGGACTGAAAATCCGCGTGTCGCCGGTTCGACCCCGGCCTGAGGCACCATCGGTGCCGCAATAGTGGTGCCGTTTGCGGGCGTAGCTCATCTGGTAGAGCGCGACCTTGCCAAGGTCGAGGTAGCGAGTTCGAGCCTCGTCGCCCGCTCCAAAAAGGAAACACCATCCGTTAGGATGGTGTTTCCTTTTTGGAACAGGCAGCGTGCAGGCTTGAATTCGCTTGATGCGCGTAGCAGCCTGCGAGCCTTTTGCCAAAAACCGGAGGGCTTTTCGATCGTCTCACCCCCAATACCGGGTGTCCGGTATTGGGGGTACATATCTCCCGCGGAAGGTGATTTTTATATACGCATTATTTCAGCCGTTTGTCGCATTTTTTGGCGAGCCACGTGCCGAGGGACTGGAAGAGCTGCACCAGCAGGATGAGGATGGCGACCGCCACGAGCATGATGAGGTATTTGTAGCGGTAGTAGCCGTAGTCGATGGCGAGCTTGCCGAGGCCGCCGCCGCCGATGATACCGCTCATCGCGGAGTAGCCGAGGATCGTCGTCAGCGCGATGGTGACATTCTGAATGAGCGAGGGGACGCTCTCGGGAATCATGACCTTGCAGATGATCTGCATCGGCGTTGCGCCCATGCTCTGCGCGGCCTCGATGATGTTGCCGTCCACCTCGCGCAGACTGCTCTCCACGAGACGCGCCACGAACGGAAACGCCGCCGCGACGAGCGGGACGATGGTGGCCGTCGTGCCGACCGCCGTGCCGATGAGCAGGCGGGAGAGCGGGAAGACCATGATCATCAAAATCAGGAACGGGATGGAGCGCAGCAGGTTGATGATGACGTTCAGCACCTGCATGAGCCAGCGCGGCAGGGGCAGCACGCCGCCCTTTTCGCCCGCCACGAGCAGCACGCCCAGCGGAAGACCGAGTACCAGCGACAGCGCGGTGCTGACGACGGTGACGTAGAACGTCTCCCAAATGGCGAACGGCAGCGAGGGCAGCACCGCCATGAGGGATTCGACCGACTGCGCGGAAAAGAGATCGTTATACATGGCGTTCCACCTCCTCGACCTGTACGTTGGCCACGTTGTGAATAAAGGCCACGGCCTTTTCAAATTGACTGCTGGGGATGCCGAGCATCATCGTGCCGTAGACCGTCTCGGAGAGCTTCTGCGTGCTGGCGGAGATGACGTTGCAGAGAATGCCCTCCTCCGAGGCCAGCCGCGCGATGAGCGGGATGGCGGTCGTCTCGCTGTCCTTGAAGACGAGGCGCACCAGCTTCTCGTCCTCGGGGTTGTAGACCTGCGCGTCCGCGCCGCCGGGAAAGACGAGGCGGCGGCCCGCCTCGGAGCGGGGCGCGGCGAAGACCGCACCGACCATGCCGGATTCGGCCACGCAGCCGTCGTCGAGGATGGCGACGTGGGAGCAGACCTCCTTGACGACGCTCATCTGGTGGGTGATGATGACGACGGTGATGTGGAGCTTCCGGTTGATGTCGCGGATCAGCTCCAAGATCTGCCGCGTCGTCTTGGGGTCGAGCGCGCTTGTCGCCTCGTCGCACAGCAGCACCTTCGGGTCGGTCGCCAGCGCGCGGGCGATGGCGACGCGCTGCTGCTGGCCGCCGGAGAGCTGCGCGGGGTAGGCATTCGCCTTGTCGGGCAGTCCCACCAGCTCCAAAAGCTCGTGGGCGCGCTTTTCCGCGTCGGCCTTCTTCACGCCGGAGATCTCCATCGGGAAGCAGACGTTGCGCAGGCACGTGCGCTGCATGAGCAGGTTGAAGTGCTGGAAGATCATGGTGATGTCGTGGCGGGCGGCGCGAAGCTGGGCGGGCGTCATGGTGTCCAGCCGCTTGCCGTCCACGATGATCTCACCCTCGGTGGGACGCTCCAAGAGGTTGATGCAGCGTACGAGCGTGCTTTTGCCCGCACCGGACATACCGATGATGCCGTAGATGTCGCCGTCCTCGATGGTGAGGGAGACGTCCTTGAGGGCATCGACGCCGCTGCCGCTGCCGGAGTCGTATTTTTTGCTGACGTGTCGTAATTCTATCACAGAGCTGACCTCGTTTCTATCATTTTCCCGAACTCTTTTCCGCATACCCCGCCTGCGGCGGGGAACACAGAAAAAAGATCGGTGCGGAGGTATGTTCGCCCCACTGCCCCTCCCGTGTGGGAGGGGCAGGTGAGGGGCGGAAGGTTATATCACACGTTACTGTGCGCTCAAAGCGTCCAGCGTGGTCTGCTTGCCGCCGTACAGGCCCATCGGCTCGACATGGATGGAGGCGATGGAGACGATGTGCGTGCTGTTCTGGGCGTTGAAGTCCTCCAGATAGGGCAGGTGCTGGAAGTAGTTGGCGTCCACCGTGCCGTCCTCGACGACGGTGTTGGGAACGACGTAGTCGTTGTACTCCTGAATGTCAAGGGTGATGTCCTTAGCGGCGAGGATCTCCTTGGCGATGGCGAGGATCTCCGCGTGGGGCGTGGGGGAGGCGGCGACGGAGACAGTGGCACCCTTGAGGGCATCGTAATCGACGGAGGCATCATAGCCGTCGGTGGGGTTCTCCACGGCGGTGACGACAGAGCCGTTGTACGTCTCGTTGATGTAGTCCACGACCTGCTGGCTCTCCAGCGCGGCCTTCAGGGCGAGGATCTTGGGCTCGGTCTCATTGCCCTCCTTGACGGCCAGAATGTTGGCGTAGGCGGAGGCGGCACCCTCGATGAGCAGGGAGTCGGAGACGGGGTTCAGCCCGGCGTTGATGGCGTAGTTGCTGTTGATGACGGCGTAGTCCACGTCAGGCAGCAGGTTGGGAAGCTGAGCGGCCTCGGCCTCCACGATCTCGACATTGTAGGGATTGTCCACGATGTCGTTCTTGGTGGCGGTGATGCCCACGCCGTCCTTGAGCGTGATGATGCCGTTCTCCTGAAGCAGCAGCAGGGCGCGCGCCTCGTTGGTGGTGTCGTTGGGAACGCCGATCTTGATGGCGGCGGTGGCCGCGGTGTTGTCGCTTGCGGCGGTATCGTCGGTGGTGGTCTTGCTGCCGCAGGCGGCGAGGCTCAGTGCCAGCACCAGCGCGAGTGCCAAGGCGACGAGCTTGGTCAGAGTGTTGTGTTTCATGATTTGCAGTCTCCTTTAATAGATGTATTGGTTTAACTGGGTCATTTTTTATCTCAGCACCGCCGCCCGGCCGGACCGGCGGTACGTAAGCAAAACAAAAAGCAGTGGCAGGTCACGGACCCTTCCACTGCTCGCTCGCACATCGGCTTTTTCAAGCCGTCAAACAGTTTTCGGAAAGCGGACCATTTTGGACGCGACGCATCATGCACATGGACATCATACCCATGCACATCCCGAACATCATCATGGAGATGCTGCTGCGCTTCATACCGCTTTCCTCCTTCACTGGAATTTTCCCTCACGGGATGGTGGCATAATACGCTCTTTCGAGGCGAATGTCAAGCCCTTTTTTGCCTTTCTGCGTTTCGACGGAAAAGCATAGCGAGCTAATAGGAAATTTCGTATATTTCAGAGATTTGCGGATTTTTAACTTGCATATACCACAAGATATAGTATAATGATGACTATCTAAATACAACAGATGGGAAGTGGCGCAGATGACATCCAAGGTATTTGACTATATTGCGCGCGAGCAGCAGCGTCAGGCGGAGACGGTCGAGCTGATTGCCAGCGAAAATTTCACCAGCGAGGCGGTCTGCCGCGCTGTGGGGAGCTGCCTGACGAACAAATATTCCGAGGGCTACCCCGCCCACCGCGTGCTGGGCAATCAGGGGCGGTACTACGGCGGCTGTCACGTGGTGGACGAGCTGGAGGAGTACTGCATCGCCAAGTGGAAGGAGGTCTTCCAAACCGACTACCACGTGAACGTCCAGCCGCACAGCGGCACGTCCGCCAATCTTGCGGCGTATATGGCGGTGCTTCAGCCGGGCGACCGCATTTTGTCCATGAGCCTCGCCAACGGTGGTCATCTCTCCCACGGCCTGCCCGTGAACGCCTGCGGCAAGCTCTACGAGATATATGCCTATGATGTGGACGAAAACGGCGTCATCGACTATGACGCCATGCTGCGACTTGCCCGTGAGGTGCGCCCCAAGCTCATCATTGCCGGCGCGTCGGCGTACAGCCGCGTTATCGACTTTGACCGCTTCGCCGAGGCGGCGCAGGAGGTCGGCGCGTACTTCATGGCCGACATTGCCCATATCGCGGGGCTGGTCGCCACCGGGCTGCACCCCAGTCCGTTCGGCCTCGCCGACATCGTCACTACCACCACGCACAAGACGCTGCGCGGCCCGCGCGGCGGGATGATCTTCTGCAAGCAAGAGCTTGCCAAGAAGGTGGACAGCGCGGTCTTTCCCGGAATGCAGGGCGGGCCGCTCCAGCACGTCATTGCGGGCAAGGCGGTGGCGGCGGAGGAGGCGCTGACACCGGCGTACCGCGAGTATATCCGCTGCGTCGTCGAGAACTGCCGCGCGATGGCGCAGGAATTCACCGATATGGGCTACCACGTCGTCACGGGCGGAACGGACAACCACCTCTTCCTCCTCGACCTGACGGAGACGGGGCTGACCGGGAAGTGCTTGCAGGAGGCGCTGGACAAGCGGGGCATTACGCTCAACAAAAACTGCGTCCCCGGCGACAAGCGTTCGCCCTTCCAGACGAGCGGCGTTCGTATCGGCACGGCGGCAATGACGACCCACGGCTACACGCAGGACGATTTCCGCCGCGTTGCGCACCGCATTGACGAGGTTATCCGCGAGCTGAGGGCGCAGGAGGCGCAGTGAGATGAATCTTTGTGACCGCAGTGACATAGAGGCGCTGCTGCGTCGACACGGCTTTCGCTTCGCAAAATCGCTCGGCCAAAACTTTCTCATCGAAGGCTGGGTGGCGGAGGAGATTGCCGCCGCCGGCTGCCCGGAGGGCTGCGGCGTGGTCGAGGTCGGACCGGGGATCGGCGCGCTGACGGTGCAGCTGGCGCAGCGCGCGGAGCGGGTCGTTTCCGTGGAGCTGGACCGCCGTCTGCCGCCCGTTTTGCGCGAAACGATGGCCGAGTATCCCAACTTCACACTCGTGGAGGGGGACATCATGCTCCAAGCGCTGCCGGAGCTCGTATCCCGGTATTTATCAGGGCTGCGGCCGTTTTTGTGTGCCAATTTACCCTACAATATCACCACGCCGTTTCTGACCGCCTGCGTCCGCGCGGGCTGCTTCGAGTGGTTGACCGTCCTCATCCAAAAGGAGGTGGCGCAGCGCATCTGCGCCGCGCCCGGCACGGCAGAGTACGGCGCGTTCACGCTGCTCATGCAGTATTACACCGAGCCGGAGCTGCTCTTCACTGTCCCCAATACCTGCTTCCTGCCGCCGCCCAAAGTGACCTCCGCCGTGGTGCGCTGCCGCACGAGGGCGACGCCCCCGGTGCAGGTCGTGTCCGTTGACGCGCTTTGGCGCACCGTCCGCGCAGGGTTCGCGCTGCGGCGAAAGACGCTGGTCAACAGCCTCCAAACGGGCTGGCCATTCCCCAAGGAGCGGCTGGCCGAGATCGTCGCCGCCTGCGGCATCGACCCCACCACCCGCGGCGAGCGGCTGAGCCTCGAGGAATACGCACGGCTGGCGGACGCGCTGGACGCGGAGGAAAAATGAATCCAAATCCATAAAAAAGAGAACGGCTTGCGCCGTTCTCTTTTTGCGTGATTTGCTTTGCTTAGTGCTTCTTCTTGCCGACCCAAGCCATACCGGTCACGGACAGGATGGCAGTCGCAGCATACACGCCGACACCTGCGTCAAAGGTGGTGGCGGAGTTGGCCTTTCCGGTCGTGG